>JBOEHF010000106.1:0-11357 GCA_050633805.1 Candidatus Nitrosopumilus sp. | reverse complement strand
TCATCTATTTGATCAGGTGTCGCACCTGCAGCTGCTGCCAAATTCCTAGCATGAAGACGCTTGTGTCCTTTTTGAATCGCTTCAGTAGCAAGGGCTCTAATTGCACTATAATTTTGAGCCAAACCAGTTGCAGTCATAACACATGCAAGTTCTTGTGCAGATGAAGCTCCAAGAATTTTTGTACAAACTTTAGCAACTGGATGAACATTTGCGATTCCTCCAACAATACCTACAGAAAGAGGAATTTCTAAGATTCCAACTAGATTTCCATCAGTATCTTTACTCCATTTACTCAAAGAACGATATTTCCCTGATTGTGCTGCATATGCATTTGCTGCAGCTTCAATTGCCCTACTATCTTGTCCTACAGCATTTGCAACAGCTATTGTTCCATTCATGATACCTTTGTTATGAGTTACAGCTCTATACACATCATTATTAGCAAATTCAAATGCAGAAATAATATTATCAACTACTTGTTCTCCACCAACTGCTTCCTTTTCAAATACAGCTTTTGCTTTGGCTATTCTTCTAGTTGAATAATTAGATAAAATTCGTAGTAATGCCCTACCACCAGTGATCTTTTCAATTAAGGGAGAAATAGCCTCACACATTGTATTTGTTACGTTAGCACCCATTGCATCACCTACATCAATTAGTAATTCAACTATGAGCATTTTTCCAGAAGGAGTATCAATTTCCTTACATGAAATTTCCTTGGCACCTTTTCCCATTTTTGACAAAGTATTACTCTTGGAATTTGCTAGTTCAAGAAGTTCATTAGTTGAATTTTGAATTTTAGAAATAGCTGTAGATGTATCAACATCTAACATCTGTATTTGCCCAATGCTAAAGGATTCATTTGCAGAAACTTCAAATCCACCTTTAATTCGTGCAATTTTAGCTCCCTTTGATGCAGCAGCTATTACAGATGGTTCTTCAATTACCATAGGAACAACGTAATCTTTTCCATTTATCTTGAAATTAGTTGCAATTCCTAACGGAAGTGAAAATGTTCCAATAGCATTTTCTACCATTTTATCGGCTTTGTCAAAAGAAATTCCTCCGTTATCTTTTTGTAAAATATCTAATTCTTCATCTGAAAGATTAGCAAATTTTCCAACAATATCCAATCTATCTTTTCGGGATTTTTCAAAAAATTTAGAAATTGACGAATCTGGCATTTTATTTCAATATCCTCAACAATTTATCATCCATACTGTCTGGAAAACCTTTTCCATCAGTATTTGAAGTAATCACATAAAGACTTCCGTCTTGACCTTGGACCACATCACGTACACGTCCTATACCACTAAGAATTGATTTTTGAGAACTCAGCCCTTCTTCAAAATCTAATTGATATAGATTTGCAGCCCTCATAGAAGCCATCACAAATGATGACTCAAAATCTAATGCATCTCCAGAATAAAACAAAATACCACCAGGTTCTATACTTGGATCATAGCATAAAATGGCATCCTCAAAATCTTCATTGTTAGCACATTGTTGTTCAGGCCATCCATAGTTTTTTCCTGCTTGAATTAAATTAATTTCATCATTTTTTTCAGGTCCAAATTCTGCCACATACAAATTTCCACTACTATCCCAAGTCATTCCTTGAGGATTTCTATGTCCTAATGAATAAACTGGCGAATCAGAAAAAGGATTGTCATTTGGAATTGAACCATCATCATTTAATCTTAAAATTTTTCCAGAGAGGGAATTCAAATCTTGTGGAAGATGAGATGCTTCAGAAACAGTGCCTGTACCTACATACAATTTTTCATCAGGTCCAAATTTAATAAAACCGCCATTTGTAAATGAAGAACCAGGGATCTTATCAAAGATTGTTTTGGCATCTACTAATTTATTTTCATATTCAGTAATTCTCAAAATTTTATTCCACAAATTTCCATCTTCATCATATGTTAAAAATACATAGAGAAAATGATTGTTTGAAAAGTTAGGATGTAATGTAATTCCCAACAATCCACCATCAAAAACATCAGCTGCACGAAATGTTGCTAGTGGTGAATCTAACAAAGTATTATTCTGAATTACTCTGATCATTCCATCTTTTTCAGTAACAAAGATTCTATCATCAGAAACAGCAATAGCACGAGGCTTTTCAAGTTTTTCAGCTAAAATTGTAACAAAATCACTTTCAGTATTTGAGTTTGGTTCTGGTAATGGAATTGGATCAGTTGGAGATGTTAAAACTAAGGTAGAAAATACAACAGCTACAACTATTGCAGCGATTTGTATTTTTTTATCCATGAAAAAACAATCTTTTCAAATCCTATTAATTACTTTCAAGAATTTGATAAAGCGTATATACGGCTCAACTTCTTTTATGGTCAGCGGGGTGGGGAAGCCAGGTCATCCCGGCGGGCTCATAACCCGCAGTTCAGTAGTTCAAATCTACTCCCCGCTACTTTTCATACACACAAAACCATGAAAGGGAACTATCAAATTTTGTAGATTTGTTAATAGTTCCAATTCTTTGTTGGGGTCTACTAAGATGTCTGTGGGCAGATACTTGAGGAAGATATAGTTGATTTTTTATTTTTCTTGTATTTTTAATGGTGATTTTTTTAGAAGCTTTTGCCCCACATTTAATGCACTGAAAACCTTGATCCACACCTTTGGATTTCATTTTTTTATTGCATTTTTTACATTTAGGATTAGATAATGAAGTGTTCTTTTCAAGAGAAATGACATCAAGGAATTCTAGATTAATAATTCGAGGAAAATTTTTTGAAGATTTTCTGACTCCACCGCCAACGCATACTTTGTCTCCCTTTAACAAGTTTGACGCAATAGTAGTCATTCCAGTTGGTTTGTAAACAGCACACCGATATTCATGATTTTTAGAAATAATTTTAAAAAACACATGTCCCCCTTTTACAATTTTTGGCAAGTCAGATACTATTCCAGTAATTTTTCCAGACGCATATGGTTTCATATTTTCAAAAGTTAATTCATTTTTCAAATGATCACCAGTTCCTTGATTTGATTTGAATATCATGTAACCATCTAACTTTTCATTTGTTTTTAGGATTTTAGTAGCATAAACTAAAGAATCTACATTTTCTCCTCTCACCCCATAGAAAACAGGATCAGGTCCATGCGGAGTGATCAAAATCCGTCCTTTTTTAGTATCAAAACTATTAAACGTATTAGGAGAGGTTTTTTCCTGCATGTCTTTTACACTTTCAGTAGAGATTTTTCTTTCTTTACCAAACTTTGGTTTTTTACGATAACTCAAAAGTTCTAACGTATGATCATCAAAATCATATCCAATAGCACCAATAGCACCAATTAATCCTTGACCATTACCTTGGTAATGAATCTCAAGATTATTATTTTTAGCAAATATTTTTGCTTTATTTCGATTTATTAATTGCCACAAAGCCAATTTACTAAATTTAGTAAATTCAGAAGGAATAGAATCACTTTCAAAAAATACTAGTCCAGGATTTGCACCATTTTTTATATCAGAATATTTTGTTACTAGTTTTTTAATTTGATTTTTTATTTTAGATGGATTTTTTGTCTTTACTTTAATAGAAACTGCTCCATTTCCTCTTGTTTTCCATGGAATATTTGGATTAAATCGAATTAATCGAGGAAAGTCTAAAAACTCTGTTTTTTGTTTTTGCAGTAAATCTACAATTTTGTAAGCAAGAAAAGTAGTACACATTCCTTGGGGTGAATCAGTATCATCAAATCCTACATTGAGAACGGTAGTCTTGTCCATGACCTGATTTGACTGGGGAGACATTTTTAGTTGTTGTATGATACAGTTGATTTAAATTAATAATGTAATATTCCAAGCTAAATTGATCATAGTAGACGAGGAAAGAATTTTCAGAGAAATAGAAGAAAAGAATCCAGCTTCAGTTTCATTAAACGGTCCAGATGGAATGTTACCTCAAGTTCAAGAAACTGCAATGAGAATTACAAAAAAGTTTGGAATTCCTGCTTATGTCTTAGCTGATACAACTTGGGGAACATGTGATCTTAATACAAACGGTGCCAAAGTCCTAGGATCTGAAATACAATTTAACATTGGACATACAATCAATACAGAATCATTAGAAAAAAATCTAGTATTAATTGATGCATTTGATGATGTTGAATTTGATAGTGTTGCAAAAAAATGTACACGTTTGTTACAAGGAAAAACAATTTCGTTAGTTACTGATAGTCAGCATTTGAACCAGGTGGATAAAGTGGAAAAAATTTTTACAGATAGTGGCATCAATGTCAAAATTGGAAAAGGTAAAGGGCAATTAAATGACGGTCAAGTTTTTGGTTGTGAATTTTATCCTGCAACAGCGTTAAAAAAAGAAGTAGATGCGTATGTCTTTTTGGGGCAGAGTAATTTTCATGCTGCAGGAATTGCATTATCAACTAATCTGCCAACTTATGTCTTAGATCCATACTTTAACGAAGTCAGAGAGATTACAGAATTTGCTCAAAAATTAAAAAGAAAAGCCACTCTTGCAATATACAAAGCAGCTGATGCACAATCATTTGGAGTAATTGTAGGGTTAAAGGAAGGGCAACTATCCAAAGTTTTCGCATTAAAAATGAAGAAAGAATTAGAGGCCGAAGGTAAAGATGTACAATTATTTGCACTAACAGATATCACAAATGACAGATTAAGAAATCTAAAAGGGATAGATGCTTTTGTTCAAGTTGCATGCCCAAGAATATCTACAGATAATCAATTTGACAAGCCTGTTTTGTCAACTCCACAGGCAAATGCACTACTAAAAATTTTAAGAAAAGAAAGCATTGATGAATATTTAGAAATTCAGCATTGGCTGTAGTTACAATACTAAATTTTTGAATCTAGGATCATCAAATAATTTTTCAAATGATTTTGATTTTTTTGCTTTAATTTTATATTGAATTCCTTGAGAAATGGCATATTCAAGCAATTCTAACGCCTCATCATATTTTGATAACATTACAAAATTGCATGATTTATCAAATAAAACATCTCCATTCTCAGGATAATCATTTAAAATTTTATTACAACATGAGATGGACTCATCAAAATTCCGCATAGAAAATAAAATTCGTTCTTTATGATAAAGGGCAATATTGTAACTCGGGTAATCTTCTAAAATTTTATTACAAATAGATAATGCATTATCAAAATTTCCTTGTTTACGAAATGATGAAATCTTATTTACTAATACAGATAGATCGTTTGGGGAAATATCCAAAGCCGCATCATAGCATTTCATAGCATGATCATATTCTTTTAGTTTGCTTAGGGCATATCCCTTATTGTTAAGAGAACTCAAATGTTTGGGATCTTCATCTAGAATCTTATCATAATATGTAATTGCATCATGTAGTTTTCCTTGTAAAAATAATCTATTGCCTTCATCTAAAATAGAGTTTATTTTTGGATCTTCCACATCAATCAAGATCCAGGTCTGATTATGATTTTTCCAAATAGTCCTTTACCCTTGAGCATTTTTGTGTGTGCAATAGATGCATCTTCAAGAGAATATACAGAATCAATTATTGATTTGATTTTTCCTTGAGACATCCAGTACAAGCCTTGTTCTAATTCAGCTCGGGTTCCCTGAGTAGAGCCTAAAATGTTAATTCCTTTAAAGAAAATATGACGTAAATCAGTTTTAGCATTATACCCAGTGGTTGCACCAGTTGTAACTATTGTCCCACCATAATTTAGCAAAGTCAATTCTTTATTCCAATGAGACCCACCAATATGTTCAAAAATTACATCAAGACCAGGAGCATCTCCTAATGGTTTTGGGATTTTTTTTGCAATTGAACGTACTTCTTTGTGCCAATCTTCTTTTCTATGATCTACTGCGTAATCTGCTCCCAACTCTAATAATTTATCTAATTTATCAGGACTTGCAGTAGCAATCACAGTACATCCAAAAAGTTTTGCAATTTGTATTCCATAATTACCAACTCCAGAACTCCCACCCATTATTAAGACAATTTGTCCAGGTTGGATGTTTGCTCTACCAACTAACATATGCCATGAAGTCAACATAGTCATTGATGCAGCTGCTGCTTCATTATAAGACACACTTTCAGGAATTTTTACAACATTAACTTCTGGAAGATGTGTATATTCACAATAACCTCCCCATAACGGACCAGTTTCAAAACCCCAGATGGTTCGTTTTTTACAATCAAACTCCCTACCATCGGTACATACTTTGCAAACCCTACAAGACATGTTTCCATGAGAAACTACCCTATCTCCAATTTTGATATTTTTAACATCACTACCAATTGCTGTAACTTCACCAGCAGCATCAGTACCTGAAATATGTGGTAATGGAATTGCCAAAGGTTTTCCCCTCATTCCCCAAATGTCATCATAATTTAGAGCAGCAGATTTTACTTTGATAATAACCTCATTGGGTTTTGGTTCAGGTATTGGAATTTCTTTAATTTTTAAAATTTTTGAAAAATCATCATCATCACTATATTCATCATATACCAGAGCTTTCATGATTTTTATCTAATAATTGGAGATATATGATTTTTCAGGATCCTTTAAACCACAAACAATTATAATCATAACAGCAAAATTCTCAATATGTCTGAAAATGCAATCTTTCCAGGGGATAAAATAGCATCTATTGAAGAATATGAGGCAGGAAACAATACTTTTGACGATGGAGATATGGTCAGAGCAGCAGCTGTTGGAGAAAAAGACATTGACAAGGCAACAAGAACTGTAAATGTAAAGCATCCAAAACTTCTATCAATTCCAAAAGTAGGAGACATTATCATCGGAACAGTTGCAGCTGTAATGTCATCAATGATTGCAGTTTCAATTGATTATATTAATGGAAAACCAACTACATCTAAAGTAGAATGTGTTTGTGGAACACGAAATTTGAGGATAAGAAATGTAGCATTAGTTAATGATATAGTAGCATTGAAAATTATAAATCATCTTAATGGAACTATTCATGCATCGATTAGTGAACCAAATTTAGGAATTTTATTTACTAAATGTAGAAAATGTGGCGGCAAAGTTGTTCCAATGCGCGATGCAATAAAATGTACGGATTGTGCATGGATTGATGAGAGAAAACTTTCTTCAAACTTTGGAAATAATGATTTCATGAATTTAAGAGGATAAGAAATGGCGCATGTTTCGTTCCAAGGTGAACGAGGGGCTTATAGTGAAGCAGCAGCAAAATCATTTTTCAGTGAACAAACGGATACAATTCCCCTAGCAACATTTGCAGAAGTTTTAGAAAGTGCAACCAATGATAAAACACAATATGCAATTTTACCAGTAGAGAACTCCATAGAAGGTAGTGTTGGTGAAAGTTATGATTTGTTATATTCAACATCTCTAAATGCAACAGGGGAAATTTATCATAGAATCGAACACTGTTTGATTGGAACTGGCAATATTGATCAAATTGATACTGTTTATTCACATCCACAGGCTTTAGGTCAATGTAGAAAATTCATTGAGGAGCACAACATGAAAACAATTCCTGCATACGACACTGCAGGAAGTGTAAAGATGGTCAAAGAAATTAACAAAGAAAATTGTGCATGCATTGCCAGTAAAGACGCTGCAGAGAGACATCAGATGCCCATAATACTAGAAAACATTGCAAACAATTTGAATAACTATACTAGATTTTTGATTTTATCAAAAGGGGATAATTCAGAAACAGGCAATGATAAGACATCAATAATATTTTCAATCAAACATGAGCCAGGCTCATTATTTAGAATCATAGAGAATTTTCACAAAAATAATGTCAATTTAACAAAGATAGAGTCAAGACCTACAAAAACGAATACTTGGGAATACAACTTCTATGTAGATTTTGAAGGGCATCAAGAGAATCCCATAATTTCTAAAATGCTTGAAAAAATCAAACAAGAAACTCTCTATTTGAAAGTTTTAGGCTCATATCCATCTGCTAAATTGAGCTAAAATCCCTTAGGTTTTCTTAAAGTAAAGCCCATACTAAATCCAATAATTACCATTCCAGAGGTAATAACCATTAGATCAAAAGTAAACCAAACAGGATCAGAACTACGAATTAACTTACCGGTAATCGATAATTCATTATTTCCTGTGTTTTGAATGAGTATTTTTGTTTCACCATCTGCTGAATGAACCCAATCCAAAGTTAGTTCCTTTTTGTACGAAGTGTTTGGAATTTGTAATCCATCTGTAGGACTTTGGAGTTTGAGATCAAAGGCATCGCCAACTATTTTCATATGTTGAGGTGTGGAAGCAGGAGCTGGAATCGTATAAGGTATGCTGTCACCAACTCCTAAGATATAATCTTCATCAATTGTAATTGTTCCAATATGTGTAAGTAAAGAATAACCTCCAATTGCAATTATTGCAGCGCCAACTACCATTCCAATAATTGTTCGTTTAGAAAGCATAATTGAATAGTTCCAGATAGTGTTTAAAAAATTATCTACATCAAAGAAACATCATGAGGCTGGCTTTCTGCAAATCCAGCTCTTGACATTTTGATAAATTCGGCATTTTGTTGCATTTGTGGAATTGTATGTGCACCACAGTAGCTCAAACCAGAACGTACTCCGCCTGTTAATTGTTTTAAAATATCAGTTACAGTTCCTTTGTAAGGAACCATTGCCTCTACTCCTTCAGCAACATAATCATTGAGATCATCATCAAGTGATATTGTGCCTGATTCTTTGGATTTTCTTCCAATTGATGCAGCTAATGATGCCATTCCTCTATACACTTTGAATCGTTTTCCATTTTTAGTCAAAACAGTTCCAGGAGATTCATCGGTTCCTCCAAGCATACTTCCAACCATTACAGTGGAAGCACCAGAAGCTAACGCTTTAGTGGCGTCACCAGATGTTCTTGTACCGCCATCAGAAATTATTGGGATTCCATGATCCTTACCAACTTTTGCACAGTCCATAACTGCAGTTAATTGAGGAACACCTGAGCCGGTAATTACTCTAGTAATACAAATTGAACCAGAACCTACACCAACTTTGACAGCATCAACTCCTGCTTTAATCAAATCTTCAGCTCCTTGAGCGGTTGCAATATTTCCTGCAATCAACTCACAGTCAGGAAATGCTTTTTTGATATTTCTAACTGTACTAATTGCATTTTCACTATGTCCATGAGCAATATCAACTACAAGAACATCAGTACCTGCTTCCAAAAGAGATTCACTTCTTTCTAAAAAGTCACCCTTTACCCCAACTGCTGCACCAACTAAGGGCCTACCTTTCTTATCTTTAGATGCATTTGGAAAATCAGCATTATTTGTAATGTCCTTACTTGTAATCAAGCCTTTGACAATTCCTGAATCATCAACTATTGGTAATTTTTCAATTCTATGTTTATGTAAAATTTCTTTAGATTCATCTAATGTGACACCAAGTTTTGCAGTTACAACGTCTTTAGTCATGACATCTTGGATTTTGTTGGTTTTATTTGCAAATAGCAAATCTCGCTCAGTTACAATTCCCATTAATTTTGAATTAGAATCAATAACTAGCAATCCTGAAATTTCTTTATCTTCAGCATAATCAAGTGCCTCTTCAACAGATTTGTCTGGAGATATAGAATAAGGGTTTTCAATCATTACACTCCCAGAACGTTTGACCTTGAGAACTTCATTTGCCTGCTCTTGAATGGTCAAAAATCTATGGATAATTCCAATTCCTCCTGCACGAGCCATTGCTCCTGCCATAGAAGACTCAGTCACAGTATCCATATTTGCACTCACAAAAGGAATGTTAATTGTTAAATTTCTAGATAATTTTGTGCTTAGATCAGTCTGACTGCGACTAGTGATATCTGAATATTTGGGTACGAGAAGAACGTCATCAAAAGTTAATCCTTCTTTGAATTCCAATGAAACCTTGTTAAGAAAGTAAAATATTGATTATAAGCCTTTGTGTTGTTTGGATAATTTAGTGGCGATCATTACTGCATCTTTGGTCGCCTCTACATTATGAGTACGAATGATGTCAGCTCCATTCATAACAGAAACAGTTTCTGCTGCTAGCGATCCAAATATTCGATCCTTTGGATTTTCTTTTCCCAATATTTTTCCTATGAACGATTTGTTAGAAACTGAGATCAGAATAGGAAAAGTCTGTTTAATAGAATTTAGATTTTTTAATATAGATAGATCTCGTTCTAACCAATCAGATTTGATTTTTGTAAAAAATTGGCCTTTACCAGATTTTCTAAAAAATCCAACGGCAGGATCTAAGACAATTTTTTGAGACGATATATGCGATTTTTTTGCAATTTGTAAGCTATCTCTAAGTAATTTTTTAGTTATCATTACAGGATTTCCAGGTGTGACTTTTGGAGCAAAAGCACATAAAATTAGAGATGGAGAAAATTTTGATACAACTTCTTGCATTTTTTTATCATATTTTAAACCAGAAATATCATTAATTATTTCAACTCCATGCTCTAAAGCTTCATTTGCAACATTTGCTCTACAAGTATCAACAGATATTGGAAGATTTGTTGAATTTTGAATTATTTTTATTGCATCAAGAATTCTTTTTGATTCAATTTTTTCTGAAATTATTGTAGACAAATATGGTGCAGTGGACATTCCACCTACATCAATAAAGTCAGCCCCTTGACTTTCCATTAGTTTTACAGTATTTCTTATGCTTGTTTTACTAGTATTGACAGATTTTTTGTAAAATGACTCAGGACTGGTATTTAAAATTCCCATGATTCGCACTGGATTCTTGCCTCCTACTCCTACATTAGCAATTTTTGCCATAGGATTTATCAAATCTAATGCAATTTGAGTGATATGATGCTTTCAGGTTGGAAGAAAAGATACTCTGAAATTTTAAAAGAATTTCAATACAGTGAGAAAAAAGACAAAGAATCTGCAATTCTTTTAAATTCAATTTTGAGAAAATCTGATACTAAAAAAATCACAGATTTGATTAAAGGGAAAACAGTTTTCGTTATTGGTTCAGGGCCTTCTTTATCATTAGCAATCCCCAAATTAAAAAAATATAAAAAAATTGTAAAAATTGCTGCAGATAGTTCAATTAAACCACTTGTAGAAAATGGGATAATTCCAGATATCGTTGTTACAGATTTGGACGGTGATGAAAATACATTGAAAAAAATTGGAAGGACGAATTCAATTTTTGTTGTACATGCACATGGAGACAATATAGGAAAGTTAGAACTTGTAAAAAAATTTAAAAATTGTATTGGAACAACGCAGTCGACATCTTTTAGCAAAATTAAAAATTTTGGAGGGTTTACTGATGGAGACAGATGTGTTTTTTTGGCAAATCATTTTCAAGCAAAAAAA
>JBOEHF010000105.1:0-3640 GCA_050633805.1 Candidatus Nitrosopumilus sp. | reverse complement strand
CATAATATCGACCTTCACCATTAGCAATGGGTATGGGAATTTTTTCATTTAATTGAAACTGGTTTGTAAATGGAGTCGTATTATTTTCTACAATCAAATTTGTCCATTCACACATAAAATTCAAAGACTCGTTTTTGAGCAACACACCGGGAAGCAATCCAGATTCTACAAGGATTTGAAAGCCATTGCACACCCCCAAAACAGGAATTCCTTGTTCTGCCATTTTTTGAACATCTTTGATAATTGGACTGTGTGCAGCAATTACACCTGCTCTCAATCTATCACCATAAGAGAACCCTCCTGGAAGAATTACGGCATTAATGTTTTCAGGCAATCCTTTCTCATGCCAATAATACTCTGCATCAAGATGAAAAACATCAGTTAAAACATGAAACATATCACGATCACAATTACTGCCAGGAAAAACTACAACTCCAACTTTCACAATGAATTTAGCATTTGGAGATATTTAATTGGAATCATTACAATAATGATTGAGTAACTAGAATTGGAAGAATTTAATTTTCAAAAACATCAACGGTAACTTTGCTCACCATTGGATTGTATATCCTCAAATCATCACAAATTTCTTGAACTTTAGATTGTGCAGTATTTTTGTCATTTTCTGTAATTGTGAATTTCAACATCTTTGCAGTTTTAATTTTTGAAACTGTTTTGTGAGTTCCCTTTAGAACTAAATCATTGAGAATTGTGTCCCCTTCAGGATCACTAATGCCAGGCTTGTTTTCAATTGTCACATGAACACTAAATGTTGCCATTAACAAGTTGAAAAATAGAATCGAGGTTAATCTATCTTCCGAACAATCTTGTGTTTTTATAGTTATTTTGAGATACAGATTAGGTTTCCAGGGCTGAGGACTAGTGTTGTAAGATATCATCCAGCCCAGTTCTGGTTACTTGTGATTCATGTTTTCTTTTACAAATTCAGTATACTGTCTATAGAGGCCAGATTGATAGTGAGGATTTTCAACAATCAATAATTTATTTTTCAAATCTTCTTTTGATTTGAACATACCTTTCTCAAAAATTCCCTGATTATCAAGAGTTATGCAGACATCTTGCCATGAAATAACTTCCTGGAGATTTCTATTTGCAGTTGCATAATACACATACAATAATCGAAGTTTATTGTATTCATCCAAAGTCATGTCTTTACCTAAAACATATTTTCTTTTCAAAGATTGGAAATAGATCAAACCTTCAGCAGTTAATACATAATCAAAGAGTTTTGGATAATCATCAATTTCTATTGGATATAGAGGATTCTTGGGAGATTGCATCTAATTAGAAATAATGTTAATACTAGAATAATTTTCTTTTTTTATCAATTTTTGAATTTTTTCAATCCTTCATTTACAACCAAATTCAAAACATGTGAAAAGCTCACAGATTTTGTCAAGGTTCTAATCATTTTTGCTTGTATGTTTCGCAGTCTTTCAGTGTTTTGAGATTCCAATACGACAGTGATTCTATCTCCCATGTACCAAATACTTCAATTTACTATAAAAGAGCAGATCATTTCTTTAGTCACATAGAGATGGAATTTATATCAGAATAATTCTCAATATTTCATAATGGCAAAAGGCAGAATGAGATACTGGAAATTAACGTCTGAAGAATTAGGCGGTTATTCATATGATGAAAGCAAATTACTAAACTGGGAAATCAAATGTGTCAGAGAACCAGAAGATGAGGCTCATTTTATCGGCGTTTTCATGTATAGAAATGGAACTGCATATGACTATGAATCAGTCAAAGGAATATGTTTTTTCCACAATAATATTGATAGAAAAGAAATTCCAGAAATTACCAAATTTCTACAAGGAAAATACAATGGTAAGGAGATGGAAAAAGGGGAGAGAATTTTACTAAAAGATTCTAAGGAAATCTATTCTGCCAAAGAAATTTCAGATTTGGCAAAAGAGATGGAATCAAAATTCAACACCAAAGCAATAATTTCATTAGAATTTGGTGGAATTACTGCAGAAGCACTCAAAGAGGCAGGACTTCCAGAAGCAAAATTATTGCCAATTCCCACATAATTGATATAGTTTAGAATTAAAGTTATCAGATGTCCGAATTGGAAGGCATTAATCAGCATCTTGAAGAATTAAGAAAGAGATTAGTTAGAATTGTTCTTGTCATAGGAGGAATTGCTGCATTTCTCATAATGTTTCATTTAGAACCATTTCAAGTAAACCAATTCACATTCTATTATCCAACACTTGAACCAACCCATAACATTGCTGCACAAATTACAAACCATATGAGAATTAATCTAGTTCCTGAGAATGTAGATTTGATTCAGACAGCTCCCGGACAAGCATTCTTTGCTCAAATGTATGTTGCAGCACTTGTAGGAGTAGTACTTGGAATGCCAGTCATCATCAAAGAGCTGGTAGGATTTATCAAACCAGCATTAAAAGAAAATGAAATCAATGTAAGTAGAACGATTTCATTGCCCGCACTTGGATTATTTATTGCAGGTTGCGTGTTCTCTTATAATTTTGTCATACCATACATGTTAGATTTTTTGTATAGATATGGAGAAGGAGCAGGTCTCATTACTTTTCTAAATGTAATGGAGTTTGTCACATTTGTATTACAATTTTTGTTAGCGTTTGGATTTTCATTTCAACTTCCTCTTGTAATGTATGCCGTATCTGCATCAGGAATGGTTGATTCAGATTTTTGGAGAAAGAACATTAGATATGCTATTGTAATCATTGTGATTTTTGGTGCAATAATCACACCTGATGGGACAGGAGTAACAATGCTCTTTGTTGCAGGTCCAATGATCGGATTGTATGCTGCAGGCATGGTATTCATTGAGCGTAAAGAACAAAAAAAGTTGAACACTTAAATCTGAAATCAAGGAAGCTTGTATAATATGCTAGGGACTACTGAGATAATCATATTGGTGGTAGTTATAGGTGTACTAATTTTCGGTGCAAAAAAAATTCCAGAACTAGCAAAAACTTTTGGTAAAGCCAAAGGTGAATTTGAAAAAGGAAAAATTGAGGCAGACAAAGATCTAAAGGAATTCAAAGAAGAAATCAACAGTTCCAAGGATAAAGAAGTAAAATCTGACTAGTTTTCAGCCAATTTAACAAAATCATTTAGAATCTTGGCGTAGTCGCTTTTGAAATCATTCTTTCTAAATATGCTAGATATCTTCATTTTACCTTTGAATTTTAAATCAACATCGACTAGAATCTTTGTGCCGTTTTCAAGTCGAATGAATTCTTGTCTGATTTGACTTCCTTTTGCATCACCTCCAATTACAAAGATTTGATGGAACACTGGTTTTTTCAAAACATGTTTTGCCATGATTAGCAATTCAGTATTTCCCAACATTAATCGTTCTTCCACTACAGATACGTCACCTCGAACAGAACGAACACGAATAGATGGAAAGTGTTGAGGAATTAATTTTTCATAATTTTCATAATTTGAGAAAATTTCATAGACATCGTCTCTGTTTGTATTAATGATTTTTTCAAAAGAAAACTTTGGCAAGGGCAGTCTAAGGAGTACCCCATCGAGGGTATAAATTGTGCTCTATGTCAAACTGGTCTAAACATTTTCCAACACCGTGATTTACAATATCATCAATAGA
>JBOEHF010000104.1:3468-5957 GCA_050633805.1 Candidatus Nitrosopumilus sp. | reverse complement strand
TTTTTGCAAGATTTATCATCATTTCTCCAATCTGTGTAGCCCTATCGGTAGTTGTGTTTTGCAATTTTTTTAATTTCATTTTATAATCGGGTTCTCTGATTCCTAATTGTTTGATGAATTGAAGACTCATTTCATAATCATAATGTTGGCCAGTAAAAATTATGGTTGATGATTTTTTTGGCAATTTTTTAATTATTGGTGCTAATTTNNTGTAAAAATTGTAAATAATCTATCTTCTTTCGATGCAATTCCGTGATTATTGGTGCTAATTTAATAATTTCAGGTCTTGTACCCATTGCAATTGTGACTTTCATATATCAATAAATTGAATTAGCCACTATATTTTGATTATACAAAAATAATGGTTGAATTTAAACAAATTTTTTTAATCAAATTTTGTTTTCAAGTGACTCATTTAGAGAAATTTGAAATTGTTTTTGAAAGTTATTTTCATCATACTCTAAAATTGAATTTTTTAGAGAATCAAGAAATTTATCAAATTCTCCAGAAATAGCATTAGAAAGTTTATTCCTAGCATCTTCTAGATTATTAGGAATGTATCGTAATTCTTTAACCGGTACAGTTTCCATGTGAGCAGAATTATCAGGCACTATTGGAATACATCCAGCAGATATTGCTTCAATGACTGAAATTCCAAATGTTTCTTTTGAGGCATGAAAATATACTTTTGATTTGTTTAGAATGTCCACTAGCTTTTCTCTTTCAATATTTTTTAAAAGATGAATATTGGTTATTGATTGATTTTTGAGTAATGATGAGAGTTTTTCATAATACAAGATATTTGATTTTGTATTTGTATTTCCAATAATATTATGTTCAAAAGTTGTTTGTTTTAATACATTTATTGCAAAATCATAATTTTTTTCTTGTGAAAATCTTCCAATTGTGGTAATCTTATTTTCTTTTTTCTTTGGATCAAATTCATTCAGGGATACAGGAGGATAAATTACTGTGGAATCTTTATTGAATTTTAATCTGATTTGTTCTTGAACGTATTTTGAATTACTAATAATTTCAATTCTTGAATCATTAATACTTTCAATAAATTTTTTGATCATTGAATAATATTTTTTATAATACAAAGACCAAATTCCCGTATATTTAGTTGAAGGGTTATTCAATTCGCTAGAAAAATCTGCGTGTGCATAAACAATAATTTTTTGATTAGGATTTGATGGGATTCCCAATCCTCCTGATGCCTGAATTAAGACATCTTCATCTTTTGCTTTTGAGATTAGTTTTGATTCCATTGCTCTCTGATACAAACCAAAAGAAGGAATTGAGATTGGTAATGAACTTTTTATTTTAATATTATTTGATACGATTTTGGGTTTTGAAAATGTATACAAAGTAACATTATGTTCAGTTTTCTCAAGCGCATCAAGAATTGCATGTAGTATTTTCTCAGTTCCGCCTCCTCCACCCACAAAGCCGTGAATAATTCCAATATTCATAATATGAAAAATGAAATTAAGGTTTTAAGGGATTGGATTTAATGATGAATTTTACATTGTTGCTTGAGCAGCATCATGGAACATCTGACTCTTTGCACAGCCAGCAGCAAGTTCATCGCCTGCACCACGTCTCATAAGACCTCTGTATAGACCGTCTTCAAGTTTAACTCCTTCTCTTTCTTCCCATTCCTCTACAGTAATAGAGTATTTCTTTTGTATTCTATCTCTATACCATTCTGGAATTACATTGAACGCACAAAATGGAACTATTCTAAGATCTGGAGTTACATAGTGAATGTCACATCGTTGTAGTCTTTCCAAGTCTTCGTTGTATTTGTCTTGGAAGTGCATCATACCAAGGAATAATCCTTTGACGTGCCATGAACCAACTGAATCAAATGATCTCTTCATGAGTATGTTACCAAACATTTTTGCTAAATCTAATCCTGCTGGTTGTTTCTTCGTATCAACAAAGCCTTTGAGTTTTCTTACAACTTCAAGCATTGTAAAGTACTTGTTTTTACCAGAACGAATTTCTTCTGCCTTATCTTCAAATAATTCCAACATTCCTTGAATGTCACAGAATTTTGTTAATGGTACAAACTTCTTTGTATCTGCATCTTCAAAGATGTATGTTCCTGCACCACAAGCAAAGTGAATTGATAATTCGTATTTTGGTTTGCTTGAGAACGCTTCAATTACGTTAGTTAGTGGCATACAACTTGGGACTGGGAACCAATCGTCAACAGTTACTTCACCGTTTGTTTGTTCCTCAATTCTTTGAACACAATCAGGCACTGTAATTCTATATTTTTCACGTTCAGATTTGCCCATTCTTCCAGTTAGCGATACTGGTTGGAAGTTTACAGCGTGAACTACATCCATATTCTTTTGTGCATATCTAATAATTCCACCCAATTCATGGTCGTTGATTGATTTGATTACGGTTGGGACAAATACTACTGTAGTACCTGTTTTTCTGCAACTGTCAAGTGCATATGGAATTTCCCAGTG
>JBOEHF010000104.1:0-3444 GCA_050633805.1 Candidatus Nitrosopumilus sp. | reverse complement strand
TCTGGATCCATTGCATGTCTAATACCATTGGTGTTCATTTGAATATGGTCAACACCTTCTTCTTTCATAATTTTGATAACATCAGCAATATCTTCTCTAAGCATTGGTTCACCACCAGTAATTTGCATAGAGTTTCCGGGAATTGGTCTCTCTGCTCTTAGAGTCTTCATCATACCTCTAACTTGAGTATGGTCTGGTTCGTACATGTAAGCACCTTCAAGACCTTTCTTTACGTAAAAGAAACAATACCAGCATGTTAAATCACATCGGTTAGTTACAATCATGTTTGCTAATCCACTGTGAGATAAGTGGTTTGAACACAATCCACAATTGTTTGGACATGAACATTTGTCAATCATTACATTTGGAGAATGAGCACCTTTTCCATCCATCCAATACGTACTGAATTTCTTATACATTTCATAAGAACCAAAGTACAATTCCTCACATTCACCGTGAGTTGGACAAACTTTTGACATAAACACTTGATTATCTCTCTCAAATACTTCAGCATCAAGAATCATGTTACAATCTGGGCAGATACTTTGGGTAAATCTGATTGTAGATTTTTTACCCAAATTTTTAGTTGATTGGTTAGATATCTGAATTAGTGCCATACCTGTATTGGTGATTTTTCTGAGATGCTATATAATGCATTTCCTACTTGCCCCCGTGGGGAATTTAGGAGGTAGGCATACCTGATTTAAATATCAAAACTGATCGACTAGATCGCAGATGAGTATTTCGGATAAAACAAGAAAAGCATTAGAGAAAATTGGTCTTACCAGTTATGAAATTAGAACATTTTCATCTTTACTCAAATCAGGAGAATTAACAGCATCAGATCTTAGTCAAAAATCAGGAGTGCCATATTCAAAAATTTATGAAGTATTAGGAACTCTGGAGGAAAAAGGTTGGATCGGTTCAGATGATTCAAGACCAACAAAATATTTTGCAAAATCTCCATCAACGGGTCTTGAAACCACAAAACAAAAAATGGAATCAGATTTTTCACAGAACCAAAATGTGATTCTAAATGAATTAGTTCCACTATATGAGAAAAGTGGAACTAGTGAAAGGCCAGATATTTGGGTATTATCTGGTGCAGTGAACATTGCAGCTAAAATTTTGGAAATGGTAGAAACTTGTAGAAATGAAGTAATGATTGCATTACCTGAAGCAGGAGTTGAACTGGTGAAACAAGCTTTACCAAAATTGAGATCACTTCACGATAAAGGAGTAGATATCACAATTCTAACATCAGATAAAATGGATAAAGAATCAATTAAAGCAATCAAAAGAGTTGCAACTGTTACAATCAAGAAAGGATTGTTTGGAGGAGGCATAATTTCAGATAAAAGATATGTAGTAATTCTTTTAGGTCCTGAAATAGGAGGAGTGAATTCTTCAGAAGTTGTTGCAATTTGGGCAGATCATGCAGGATTGGCAGGATTTGCACGTCAATATTTTGAATATTTATTAAAAGATTCCAAGAAGGTATAGCATGGATGCATTAGATGACGAAGCATTATTCGTAGGTACTGCTGAAGCAGAGCATGTAGAAATGTATCTTAAAGCAATTTGGCACATAAAAGAAAGAGGTGAAGATGTAAAAATTAGCACAATAGCAAAGATGCTCAATGTTAGACAACCAAGTGTTGTTCAAATGTTAAAGAAGCTAAATAGTAAAAATCTTGTAAATTACAATAAAGCAGGTGTAAGACTAACAGAAGATGGTGAAAGAATAGGTGCCAGTATGATGAGAAACAGTAGACTGTTAGAAGTTCTCATGGATAGTGCACTGAAAGTTGAAATTGATGAAGAAATGGTTTGTGGAATTGAACATCATATGAATAAGCAATTTACAGATGCTCTTTGTGTAATGTTAAAGCACCCAAGAAAATGTCCACATGATCATGAAATTCCAATGGGTGAATGTTGTAAAGCAACACAAGTAGAATAACCCAAAAGATATATCATCTTAGAAAATATATTCAAGCATGGCATGTTTCTGTGGTTGTGAGACATATGAAAAGAATGATGATGGTTTCAAAATTGCATGTGTTAAATGCGGACATGGACCGCAAAACCACAATGATGAATTCAGAGATGCGGCAAGAAAGAATGAATCACAAAGTCAAAAACGTGATGCAGATTTCGGATAATTATTCGCCAATAATTTTAACTAAAACTCTTTTTGGTCTTTTTCCATCAAATTCACCATAGAAAATCTCTTCCCATGGACCAAAATCTAATTCACCATTAGTAATAGCAACAACAACTTCACGTCCCATGACTTGCCGTTTTAGATGAGCATCTGCATTATCCTCACCTGTTTTATTGTGATCATATTGTGTTGTCGGTGCATGGGGGGCTAATTCTTCTAACCATTTTTCATAATCGTGTAATAATCCACCTTCATTATCATTGATGAAAACACTTGCTGTGATATGCATTGCATTTACAAGGCATAGTCCTTCCTGAACTTTGCTTTTTGTAACCAGTTTTCTTACATCTGGAGTAATGTTGACAAAGGCTCTTCTTGTTTTTACTTCAAATGTCAGATATTCAGTTAGAAATTTCATGATTTTTTGATAACGACCATTAATTAAAATCCTAAGGCAGGCTCAGAACTCAAGATCCTCATCATCAATCAAAGGGATAGGTACATCACTGCCCGCAAGCCATATTTCAAGCAGATTCCTATTGAGTCTTTCAAGAAGCTTGATAAATGGCCAATAGTTCATTCATTCAAAATGGTTACAATAGATACTCCTGCATCATTAGAAAGTTTCAGAAGATTTGTCATATCAAGTACTTGCAAATCTTATGCACCAAGAGCATATTTGGAAGATTTTGAGGTTTTTGCAGAAAGAGAAGACAGTTTAGGGGCAATCTATGTAGAAGCAGCTGACAAAGTTACTTTGAAAAAAATTAGAGACATTACTTTTGTCAATGGAAAGGATGTCTTAGGAATTATCTATAATTCAAAAAGTGGAAACACCTCTTTAAAATGGAGACAAATTAGAAGAAACAATGGGAAAGTTACTGGGGAAGCATCTGCAAACTCTTTAACAAATTTGTCTGAATCAGGTGTTCTTACTTTAGAATGGGTTGAAAATTATCTAAAAAAGAAATCTCAAGAAACAAAAACTGAAGAACCTACAAGATAAACTCTTTTTTTCTAAATTAGAATAATATCATGATTACAAAAACAATTGATGAAAATTCAATATCTGTCATACCTGAAGATTCTGAAGATCTTTTGAACTTACGTCGAATAATTAAAGAAAATGACAAAGTGGTTGGAGATACAACAAGAGTACTAAAACAAGATAAAGATTATTCAAGACCAGATAAAGGAGAAAGAATCAAAGTAAGGATTGCATTAACTGTAGAAAAAATTTCGCTTGATGATGTTTTAGATAGATTAAGGGTTGGAGG
>JBOEHF010000103.1:0-6732 GCA_050633805.1 Candidatus Nitrosopumilus sp. | reverse complement strand
CCTAGAGTTATTTTATTGCTGCTTGATTCTATAATCTTGAAATCCAACCTTTTCGGAGTAATTATTTCTAAATGATGTAAATCCGTATAGAAATCCCATACTTTGTCAATAGAAGCATCTACAACAAAAAAATGATTAAAGGTTTTTAATTATCTTGAAATCTTCAGCTTGTAATATATCTCCTAAAATAATCTTCTGAAATATTTGTATTGATATCAAATACAAGAATACGTCTTAGATGAATTACTTGTGAAGTGGATCCTTGATGATTGGTTTAGGTGTTGATCATTGTATTATGATTCAAACTTCGTTCCAGCATAGATTAATTGACGAACAGGGTGACGACGATTTCAGAAATATCCAGATCTTCATCATCTGACCAGCTCAATTCTTTTTTAATCAGATGATATGATTCCTGTATCGAGCCATTCTCGTCAAAAATTTTTACTGTATTGGTTTTTGGATGCACAATAACTTCCCTTGGATGATGATAAATTCTGATTGGGCCGTCGTCTCTGTATATCAATATCTTCATGCATTGCTGGAAAAAAATTTGAATATTAAATGTTGTCTGGAATTCTCAAAATTAAATCGTTTTTTTTCAATTCTATGATGACGTACTCCTTAACACACCCTGCTTTTCCCATGGGATTTGTTCCAGCCATCCAAAAGTCTTTGTTGCCGTCCATTGAGGTTAAAAGTACAGATTGTTGTGAAAAAAGATTATTGCATGAAATGTGCTTGTCCGTGAGAGATGCATTCCTGATGCAATTCACCAGAGTCATCATAGATAAGACACCCGCAATTTAACTCATAATGGAATTCTGTCATGTACTGTCTTTGTAAAATTTGTATAAAACTACGATGAATGATTTCTAAGTGAGGGGTAAATAGTAAGATTGCAAATATGTCTTATTGGCAATTATGTATGTCCCGGTCAGACCATCAAGAAGAGATTCTAATGATGAGGATGATCTGGATGAATAGACATAATGGTTTAGCAGGTTGTACATAGAACAATTCTTTGTATGTTGAGGACATCTTGATTCAGACTGCTCTTAATTACATCTGTTGAAGGCTTGATTTCTAGATTATCCTACGGGATTCTTGCATGAGACTAACCAAAACAGAACACCATTAGTCTATGATGTACAGGAATTATTCAGATGGCCCATCGATATGTCCGTAATGCAGTTACTTGAAGAAAAGAAGATCAAGAAATCTGATTTCATAATTATAGAGAATTATCACATTCAACTGGGGGAAGATGTTGCTAAATTACTCATTGAGAAAATTAATTTAAATTTTAACACTAAATACAATTTCAAGAATGGTAAACAATGCTCTTATCAGATAATTTCATATGATAATCTGTAACAGCTATCTAATTTTATAGTGTAGAAAAAGAAATAATTTGATTTTGTTATTCCTAAAATGAAACTAAATAGACATGATAATTTAGAATTGAGGGAAAGAATTTTGAGCATGACTCATGATGAAAGGAAGCAACTAGGAATTAACAAATCAACATGTGGTATATCAAGAAGAATATGTCCGAAGGCAAAACTCCTAAAATTTATGAAAAAATTCTTTTAAAAACCCAATAATTTGTTGAGATTTAAAAAATATTTTTAATAGAATATTTGAAATTTTAGTTTAGAATATTTGTTAATAATTATAAAAATAAAATTTTATGGAAGTGATTCGTTATGGGTTTTGCAACTTATGCGAGAAAAATGAATGCATAGGCACTATTTTTGAAAAATCAACACAAAATTTTTGAGAAATTTCTAAAGATATTTTATTCCTAATTTCATTGTCAGATGGTCCATATATCAAAAATCTATCTACATCTTTACCGAGCACTGGCTCACGGGGATTCATCTACTATTTTGATGCTCAACATGGACAAATCTAGGCGCGATTACGGTTTTGCATTAATCTTTATTCAATAACCAATCATGTAGATGTCTAGATTCTTTGATTCCATCAATATCTGTAAAAATCTCTTGTATTTGCTGTTTAGAGTATTGATGACGTTCATCAACATATACAACAAACCTATTTTCTGTACCAAATGTCTCCTTGGCTTGTCGTATCCAATTAGGATTAAGTGATTCATAATAATTTTCAAGGGTTTCTACTCGATAAAGTGTAAGTCTTTTGAGATTTTCATCTCTTAGTTGCGATTCTAGTTGCTCATCAGATAAATCAAGATAAGGCTCTAGTTTAACCATCCATCTTTCAGAGTTTTCAAGCATGTTGCTTACATTAATTGCTATTACAAGTGCAAACAGACCAAAAAGTATTGCAGGAATTGAAACACCAATAATAATTATCATGTATCTAGTTTTCATGATCTAACAGAAATTTTGTACTACCACCAAATAATCATTATTCATTGAAACATGAATTCCTGTTAATGTAAAATGAGAACTAAAAAGTATCTCTGTTTCTGTCTCTGGTTCATTTTCAATTAAAAATTCCATTACAAAATTAACCAACCTTTCTATGGTTACAAATTTGGAATGAGGAATAAAAAGGACGTATTCCTGTATTTCCATAACATCATTATCAATAATACATTCTAGGTTGTTGTCTTTTGCAATAAGATTTACATCCAAATCAGAAGTAATCTCTGCATGTTCAATGGATGCATTTGCCATATCGGTGCTACGTAACTTTGCAAGACTATTCAAAGTATCATCAAGATTTAGACCACTCACATCATTTTTGACACGATTGGTGTTGACCCAATCTATGATTCGAGTCTCTAAAAGTTTAGAATCAATATCTTCAGTATAATCCAGTCGGCTAGGATCATAAAAGATCTGACCCAACCCAATTACTATGCCCATTCCAACTCCTATCAAAGGAAGGGCAGCCACGCTTACAAGGAACAGTATCCCTAAAATCTTCATCTTCTTTCGCAGACTGGGAGGATAGGCGGTTCTTTTCTGATAATAAAGGACAACACCTGTGATTAAAGTAGCAAATCCTACGATTCCCGCAATATAAAATGCGTATTCGCCACCAATCTCGCCAAATGGAAATAGCAGAAAAAAACTGCCTATTGCTATCAAGATTAATGGATAATATTTTTTAGCAAAAGAACAATCAGAATTTTGCATCATAAATCAAAACCACCTACTGTTCATTTTCATCAAGTATTGGAATTGTGTAATGAGTTTTTTCTCCTTCGGCATTACGCATTTCAAAGTCGATGAAAATTTCATTTCCTGCAGAGATCATCGGAATTGGATCCTCTGCATAAGGACTGAGCTTCCAATCCGCATTAAAAATAATTCTAGAATGCAGTGTTTTTCCTAGATCATTGCTGTATGCACCATGTGAAAAATCGATGTTGTATCCTTTGATATGATTGCGGTTTTGGCTTATGTTTTTTACATAAAATGATTTCTTGTTCTTTTTTTCCACCAAAAATAGTGTTATGATTTGAAATACTTTAGTATGCCTATAAAGTAGAATTTATCGATGGACTTTATGCTGGAAGAAGAACTGATTGATTTAATGACTTTTTGTCTCCAGAATCCTGATTCATCAGAGATTTCTGCAAAACATGAGCGCATTACTGAGATAGGGCACGATCTATTTGCCGATGGTGGGGTTGATACTTTGGAAAATTTCTTTTTTGTGTTAAAAAATAGAATTACTGAAGAAATAGAAAAAGATCCATCTCCAATGCGTTCGCTATGGAATGGCCTTACTGATGAATGGCAGTATTAAATTTCTCTAGTGAGAAGTTTATCCTCTGCCTATTCTGAAAATAGCTGTACTACATGTTGGGCATGTACCCTTAATTGCAGGTTTACCATTTTTCATGGTGTATGGTTTAGGTCCGCCGATTTCTCGTTTGTCCCTACACTTTACACAATATCCTATTGTCATATCTTCATTAGGCTCAAGGTAATATTAGCGAGAACTTGTCGAACTTTTTTCACTATTAGACAAATCTCCGATCCAATTTTTTATGTTCCAGACCCATTTTTTTCGTATTGGGGATATTTCTGATCAATTTAGGAACAAATCATTAGAATTTTTTATATAATTGAAATTTATTCTGTTGAAATTTTAACTTACACTGATCTGTATACTTACTGATTCTGCTAATCCTCTGTGATTTACAGGAAATCCTTCCCAAACATAAATTTCAGCAGTAAACTCTCCTGCACTTTGTGGTACCCAAAACACTGATGTATTCCACTTTTGATGGGGATTTAATTCTCCACTAAACCATGCAACCTTTACAACTATATTTTTTGAATCTTTAACTTGTACCATATAATTGAATTTCTGAGATTTTTCTTGATTGTTTGTAATGTCTGCTGCAATCTGAATTTGTTGATCGACATTGATGTTGTTACCGATTGCTGCTCCAAATGCATTTACCAATTTTGGATCTTCAATAGTTGCTCTTTCTAATTCTGTTAATGCAAATGCCGGTGTGATGCTAGTAACGATTACCAATATTGCTAACACTCCTATGCCCTTGCCTAACACAATTTTCTGGATACTTTTTAGTTACAAAAGCGTTTCTGCATTGAGTTTTCTGTGTAAGTTTAATAATTTTCAAAATTCTTCCAGATTTTTCATAACTGTACTCTCTGTGGTAATTATTTTTCCTGGATTGAGAATGTTTTGAGGATCAAAATAATTTTTGATTTTCTTAAATATTTTGTAATTTCTCTCACCATATTGTTTTTTGATAAATTCTGATCTTGCAAGCCCATCTCCATGCTCGGCCGTTATTGTTCCGCCCATTTTTAATATTTCATGGAAATACTCTGTTGCAATATTTTTAACAATGTTGATTTTTTCTCTATTTGAAATTAACCTTATGTGGATATTCCCATTTCCAGCATGCCCATAAACAATTGACTTTGTTTTGTATTTTTTATTTATTTTATTTAAAATCAAAAATAAATTTGGGAGATTTTCTACTGGAACTGCTGCATCTTCTATTACATGTGGGATTCTGTTTTCTTTTCTAATTGACTTTAGACTATAATGTAGTGATGAGTCTCTGTATCTCCACCATTTTGCAATCTCTGATTCTTTTTTAACTTTTTTAACAATATTTCCAGATATAGTTTGTCTTAGTATGTTTTCACTTGATGTAATTTTATAATCATATTCTACAAATAACAAACACTTACTTTTCTTATCAAATTTGTATTTAATTTGTTTAAATGTTGTCTTATCTACAAATTCAACTGCTGATGGAGACGTGCTGTTAATTTTTTTACAGTTTTTTGCAGCTTTTATGATTGAATCGTACTCTATTACAAAAAGAATTCTTTTTTTTGGTTTGTTTTCTATTTTTAATTTTGCAGACAGGATAATCCCTAAAGTTCCTTCAGAACCTATGATAATCTTATGTGTATCCTTTATCGTTTCAATCTTGTCTAATCTATACCCTGATGAGTTTTTTGTTACCTTTGGAAAATTCTTGTAGTCTATAGAATTTGCAATCTGTAGAATTTCTTTAGATTTTTTTTTATTTTTTGGAAGAATTATTTTATTTCCGTCACCATCTACATATGTAATTTCTAAAACATTATCTATTACACTGCCATACTTTAGACTTCTACTTCCACTTGAATTATTTCCTAACATTCCTCCGACTGAACAAAATGATCCAATTGATGGATTTGGCGCAAAGAATTTCTTGGATGCTTCTAGCTTTTTATCTAAAATTCCTTTTATTGTGCCTGTTCCAACATTGGCATAATTTTTCTCAAGTCTAACTGAATCAAAATTTTTCATATCTAAAATTATTCCTGTATTTAGTGCACTTCCAACAAGACCTGTCCCTGCACCTCTTACCGTTACTGATGTTTTCATTTTCTTTGCAATTCTTACAGTTTCGATTACATCTTTTTCATTTTTTGGAATTATGATGATTTTGGGAATAATTTTGTAAGAGCTTGCATCAACAGAATAAAATTCCCTGAATTCTTTTGTTGAATAAATGTCTCCTTGAATTTTTGATTCTAAAATTTTTAAAATTATATTTTTCATTTGTTGAATCTATACTTTGATTCTGTAGTAATCCCATCTTTCCGGATCGAACTGTGTGACAAATTCTGCCTCTTCCCTGTCTATTCTAGCTCTGATTACATCTCGTAACGCAAAACTTGTTAAGTATTTGAATTTCATTGAATGTGATTGCATGATGAACAAATGACGCATTTCACTCCCTCCCTTTAATCCCCAATAACCCATTTTCAGTGCTAGTGGTTCTAAAAATATTGTATTTCTTAAACCGTAATTTTCATCCCTGATTTCTTCTCGTAATCTGTAATTTTCTAATGGCCCTCCCTTGGAAAATCCGATAATTTCACCATTTTTATCATTCAATCGTAACGTGTTTATGATTACTTGAGGGTCTTTGATGGATTTTTCAAAATTTTCTTTTTCAAATTGTAGTGGTCTTGGCAACTCCATAAATATTTCATTTAAGGTCTTGATGAATTTAGGATCTCTTCTTGTATTCATTGATTCTATTGTTGGGATCAGCTTTAGATTTTCATAAGAATAGTCTGCTTGTATTGTAATTTCCTGCTGTCTAATTTTCATAAAAGATAACACTGTATCAAAAAAATTCTTCCTCATTTCTTTGGGAAGTGTTTTAAGAATTGGTTTTAACATGTCTGTTTCTTTATTTAGAAGCTCCTCAAAATATGCAACTGCACTTCTTACAATTAATGA
>JBOEHF010000102.1:0-2638 GCA_050633805.1 Candidatus Nitrosopumilus sp. | reverse complement strand
ATTGCTATTGGCATTACAAAATAACGAATGACTTGTGACTATTTAAACCATGATTGAAATTCATAACAGGGTTATGAAAAAGATCGATGAAAAAAATGTACAGAATCTAGGTTAAGAAATTTAAAAAACAAAAAGATAACGTGATGTGCACGTTTATTTTCTCATTGCATCTATTTGACCAGAGGTTACCCAGTCAAGTAGTTCTGCTGAAGAAGGATTAAGGTCTGCTTTCTGATTCATAAGATTGTTTACCCAAATCCAGTTGAGTTGATTCAAGAGTGGTTTGTTTGCTTCATCACCAGCACGTGTCTTTGCGACAACGGCTTGGTCTTGCTGTGCTAACCAATCTGCGAAACTTCTTCCCATAAGAATCGGATCTTAGCTTGCACTAATTAAAGCTTTTGAAGATTCTATGACAGGCACAATGATCGGATTAGATCTAAGAAGGTATTAAGGTAGATTATAACCAACTTTAATTCTTGAATGTTAAAGTTTTAGGTGCTGCAAATGAAGTAGGCAGATCGGGTTTTTTAGTAGATTGCAATGGTACAAAATTATTACTTGATTATGGAGTAATGTTTGGACGTAGAGGCAGCCCACCACAATACCCACTCCATGTAAAACCAAAAGATTTGGATGCAATTATCATCACTCATGCTCATTTGGATCATTCAGGAAATGTTCCATCACTCTTCATTAGTGGGAATACTGATGTTTATGCTACACCTCCAACATTTGATCTTTCAAAGTTGTTAATTGAGGATATGCTAAAAATTGAAAAGAATTCTCATCCATTTGATCTACCAGAAGTGAATAATATGATGAAAAATGCCAAAGAGGTTGGATTTAAACAAAAAGTCATCAAAGGAAATGCAACTTTTGAGCTAAGAGAATCAGGACATGTAATTGGTGGAAGTACCGTTCTAGTTGAATCAGAAAAAAAACGTCTCTTCTATACAGGGGATATCAAAACAAACGGTTCTAGAATGCTTAGAGAGATGGATTTGGATATTGGTGAAATTGATTTACTAATTACTGAAAGTACTTATGCCAAAACTGAACAAAAATCAAGAAAAGAATCAGAGACAGAATTAATAGAATTTGCAAATGAAGTAATGGATAGAAAAGGAATATTGTTCATTCCATCATTTTCAGTTGAACGTTCTCAAGAGATTGCTTGTATTTTAAGAAGTGCAAATTTCAAACACAAAATCATTATGGATGGAATGGCACTAAAAGTAAATGAAATAATGTTCAAACATCCAGAATATCTAAGAGATCCAAAAATATTTTCTGAAGCTATCAAAAGTGCAACTGCAGTTAGAGAACATGCAGAAAGAAAACGTGCAATGGGAGAACCATGTGTCGTAATATCTCCTGCTGGAATGTTAGTTGGAGGGAACGCAGTTTATTATTTACAACAATTATCTTTTGATAGTAAAAATGGAATAGCGCTAGTGTCTTATCAAGGAGAAGGAACACCAGGGAAAAAATTGCTGGATACAGGAATGGTATCAACAAGAGGCAAAGATCTTACTGTACAAGCTGAAGTAAAACAATTTCAATTTTCTGGGCATGCAGATAGAAAAGAGTTGTTTGACATGATAAAACAGATTAAAGGAAATCCAAAGGTATGTACCGTTCATGGGGATGCTGAATCTTGTGAAATGTTTGCCAAAGAAATTCATGAGCAATTTGGTCTAGAAACAGTTTCTCCAGCAGTCAATGAAGAAATTATCATCTAATATGCAAAATTATTCCATCATAAATGTAGAAAATTCAATTAACAGTGGTCAGGTATTTCTTTGGAAAAAAAATAATACAGATTGGTATGGAATTAATGGTCAAGATGTTCTGAAAATTACGAATTTGGGAAATATAAAATCTTACCAAAATGTAAAGACAGATTTTTTTCGAAAAAAAGACAATATTCAAGAAATAATAAAATCAATCTCAAAAGACACCATTACAAAAAAGGCAGTTAAACAATATTTGGGATTAAGGATATTTGAGCAAGATCCCTTTCAATGTTTGATTTCATTTATCGTATCATCAAACTCTAATATTCAAAAAATAAAAAGTAGTTTAGAAAATATATCAAAAAAGTTTGGAGATAAAGTAGAATTTGAGAATCAAGAATTTTTTTTGTTCCCAGAACCAAAAAAACTTGCAAATGCAACAGTAAATGAAATTAAAATGTGTGGAGTTGGATATCGTGCCGGATTTATCAAGGATGCTGCAAGCATTATTTTACAAAAAGAAATCGACTTTGAATACTTGAAAAAATCTAATTATCAAAATACAAAAGAAGAGATTTGTCAAATTCCAGGTATAGGAAATAAAGTGGCTGATTGTATTATGTTATTTTCCTTAAACAAATTGGAATCTTTTCCTTTAGATAGATGGATGATTAGGATTTTAGAAAAATATTACTCAGACAGATTTCAACTTGAAACAAAAACCATTACAGAAAAACAATATGAAATTCTTCATGAAAAGATTGTAAATCATTTTGGTCCATATGCAGGATATGCGCAACAATTTCTTTTTAAGATGGAAAGAGAGAGTTACAAAAAAAAATGGCTGTAAACCCTTAAAATGGTAATTAATTGCTAGGTTTTTGGGCCCATAGCTCAGC
>JBOEHF010000101.1:0-1656 GCA_050633805.1 Candidatus Nitrosopumilus sp. | reverse complement strand
ATAGAGTACTTTATGGCAACTCAAATGACATTTGCTCGACGTGGAATTGCTACTGATGAAATGAAACAAGTGGCAAAAGATGAAGACGTATCACTTGATTGGCTTATTCCTAAAATTGCAAAGGGCTCCATTATTATTCCAAGTAATAATGTCAGACCTCAAAATATTCACAATGTTGGAATTGGAAAAGGTCTTAAAACTAAAGTCAACGTCAACATTGGAACTTCTACATTAAACGTTAACCTTGATGAAGAAATTGAAAAAGCCAAAGTCGCAATAAAATATCATGCTGACACAATAATGGATCTCAGTGATGGCGGGGATGTTAAAAAAATCCGTCAGAAGTTATTAGATGCTGCTCCAATCACTTTTGGAACTGTGCCCATCTATGAAGCATATAACTATGGTGTTGAAATTCACAAAAATCCTTTGAATTTGACAGAAGATGATTATCTTAATGCATTTGAAAATAACGCAAAAGATGGAGTTGATTACACTACAATCCATTGTGGCATTACAAAAGATATTGCAAAAAGAATTCTCAAAGTTCAACGATATGGTGGTGTTGTAAGCAAAGGTGGAACAATTACTGCAGCCTGGATGCTAAAACACGATAAAGAAAATCCATACTTGACCCATTATGACTATTTGATGGAAATTGCCAAGAAATATGATGTTACTTTTAGTCTTGGTGATGCACTAAGACCAGGTTCAATTTTAGACTCTCATGATGAATTACAAGTTCAAGAAATGATAAACATCTCTCAATTAACAAAACGTGCACATGAAAATGATGTTCAAGTAATGGTTGAGGGACCTGGACATGTTCCATTAAATGAAGTGACCGCAAATGTAAGGTTAGCAAAATCTCTAATTGGCGATGTGCCTTACTATGTTCTTGGCCCTTTGGTGACTGATGTTGCATCAGGACATGATCACATTGCAAGTGCAATTGGTGCAGCTGTTTCAGCAAGTGAAGGTGTAGATTTACTATGCTATCTTACTCCTTCTGAACATCTGGCATTACCAAATGCTGATGAAGTCAAAGCAGGACTAATCGCATATAGAATTGCAGCTCATGCTGGAGATCTTGTAAAGATTCGTGATAAAGCAATCAAATGGGATATGGAAATGACTGAAGCTCGACGTACTTTGGACTGGGAAAAACAACTTGCATTATCAATTGATCCTGAAGAGGCAGCTAAAATTCACAGCAGGACTGGACAGCATCCTGGAAATAATGTTCCTTGTACGATGTGTGGTGGTGCATGTGTCTATATGATGTTGCCACAGCAGAAAAAATACGATAAAGAAAATGAAAACCTACAACAAATTGAATAAAACTTTTTGAAGGCTGGGCACTGTTTCATAATTTTCCAATTCATCCACATTAATCCATTTAAAATCTGAATTTTCCCAGTTTAGTTTGACTGTCGGGTTCTTTGACTCAAACAAGAATGGAAAAATTTCCCATTCGTGATTTGTGTATTGTGGAGAATTGACTCTCATCTCTTCCGTGGTTTTAATTAATGTGATTTTATCTTCTGTAATTCCGACTTCTTCAAAAATTTCAATCTTAGCACGTTCTAATGGCTCCTCATCATTTTCAATAATTCCACTTATTCCTGCCCATAATCCTTTCATGGATTTTACTTG
>JBOEHF010000100.1:0-2744 GCA_050633805.1 Candidatus Nitrosopumilus sp. | reverse complement strand
ATCTCAATTTAAAGGAAATGTTTTGACTTTGCATGAATTTGTAAAACTTTGTGAGTTGATTCCTTTATAGAAAAATCCCAGGTATGATTTCTCATGGATGTGAAAAAATTCATTGAAGAAAATGGATTATCCCAATATCCTGTGGGTCTTGGAGGGTGTAGAACCTCGGATTTATCTTTTGATTCTTGTGACTATGATATTTTTGTCTTTGATGAAAAATCAGAATCTGATAAAATTACAAAATTTGATGATGAATTTGTAACATTACATCATGAATCCATATCCGAATCTAGATCTGAAAAACTGCTACAATATGACCAAATGCAAATAATTCATGATGAGTCTTGGGATTTACGAATATTGCTTGCTAAAATTCATGAAAAAAAAACCTCTCTATTTTCTGATTTTGCAAAAAACTGTCTAATTGAATCTCAATTTTGTTGTCAAAAAACTAAAGAAGCCATAGAGTCCGGTGACGTGTTTTCTCCTTGTTGGCAAAAATGTGCATCTTACTATTTGGCTAATGGAATTTCTGCAATTAACAATAATCGTCTCAGTCCATCTCATATGCTTGACTCCCTTCGAAAATTAAAGAAAAATTCTATCAATAAACATATCTCAGTTGTTACTCAGACTGTGGGGATTGAACGAGCTACCCCAACCCTGCTAGAACGAATGCTAAAATCCACAATAGGTTTCTCTGATTTGATTGAAAGCAATAATCATTCTGAAATAATTCAACAAAAACATGATTACTTTGTGAAAAACTCGATGCTTTCGGATTGTTATTTCTATTTGGGGTGTGTGAACAAAGAGATCTTTATTCAAATCAAGGATACGTTAAATCGAGAACAAGATCTTATTCATATTCTAAAAATTGCATTTGATGTTGAGGTGGACCGTGATCTCCTAAAACAACAATCAGCGCTTGTTCAAAACTCATGCAATGAAATTCTTGAAACTCTTGCAAGTGCGTAGTGTTCTGTTTTGATGTACTAACCTTTTAAAATAAGTAAAATTACTAGCTTATCATGGTAGATCAAGCATGTGGATGCGAAGCTGACAGCGGCGATCCAGATTACTCATGTGATTGTGCAATGCAAGGTCATTGTATATGCAGTGCTGATTGCAACTGTAGTACAGACGTTTGTAAAGAAGCAACTAAAGATATGTAATTGGAATAGTTCCAATACTAATTTTTTATTTTTTGATTATTCTTCCTCTTCCTCAAAGCCCCATGATTTTACTAATTCTTTTTGGAACTTGTCTGCTTGTTTCCCATCTAGTGCAAATCCGCAGTTCTTATGGGTAGGAACTACGGTCATTCCGTCTAGTTTGAACTCTACTTCAAACAAGTGGACTTTGGAACATTCACACATTTCTGGAATTTCTGTACTTATTCCTCTATATTTGCTTATTTGAACAGGTTTTACACATAATTCTGCTCATTTTTCGTATGTTTGAAAAACGTTTAACTATACGTTTTGTCCATTTTTTTTAGATTTGAACGGTTCATTGTTACTAATTACATCTATTACTGCACTACTTTTCAGTTCCTTGGCAGTGCCATCTGCATTTGCTCAATTCCAATCTGGAGGAGTTGACAAAGAAGGTGAATGGTATGCCGGTGAAGGCATCAAACAAGGAGATTTCTTTTCCTATTCTATGTGTCATGTTGATTACAAAGAATGTTCTGAATTTGAAATGGATTTGTGGATTAAGGGTGACAAGCAAGTTGGAAGCGAATCCAAATGGTTGGCTGAAGTCGTTGTGTATGATGGAAATAAACGAATTGTTGGTGAAATGGAACTTGGAAAAATTGCACCAGAACCAACAGGTGGTAGCCAAGATTTAGGAGTTTACCGTGGAGCATTCAAATCATCTGTTGCTTGGTTATCTGCATTTGCAACATCTGATGATAGTTCTGGTGGAAAAGGTCCAAAAGCATTCACTGCTGCTTCTTGGGGGAAAATTGGAAATATTGGGGGGGAGCAAGTAGCTCCTATGGCCATTGAAACAATTACAGTGCCTGCAGGAACTTGGGAAACTGTTCAAGTTGGATGGAAAACTGGAGGCGCTTCAAGTAAAGTCTGGATTGTTGATGGATTCCCATTCCCGATAAAAGCCAAAACATACACCCATGTTTCTGAAGGAATACCTCCAACAGAGTATGAATTCACTCTATTAGATTACAAAGAAAATGTTCAACAGACTCCATTTGCTGGAATTGTATCTACTGCCGATGATCTTGCAGCTGCTGGATGTGACACAAATGTTGAAAAAGAAGTTAGCATCAAAAAACCTACAAACAATTTTGATTATCAAGTACATGTTTTCTATGGACCTGAAGATCCAGTACAAGGCTGTGAAATGCAGTGGCTCATCAAATTCATCAGTAAATATGATGATACTGAATTTTTGAATCAAGTTCAATTTGACTTTTTGACTGTTGATGAAAATCTGACCCCTCAAAGATCAATTGCACAAGAAGAGGGTAGAAATTTCCTGTATTCTCCATCAGGACAATACATTCTTGATATGATTGTAACTGAAGAACCTGGAACTGCAAATTATGTAGTTTGGATTTACGGTTTAGCCCCTGAAGGAATTGTACCTTCAACTGCATCCGATTATGTTGAAATTTCAGTTCCAATTTATGCTGGAGGTGGTTCAATTCCGGTAACAATCCCTGATCCTATTATTGAACCTGTGCCAACACAAGAAATCCCACCCTGGATTAAGAA
>JBOEHF010000099.1:0-11224 GCA_050633805.1 Candidatus Nitrosopumilus sp. | reverse complement strand
TTACGTCCTAAAAATGCAATAATCCAACCAATACCAATCAATCCAGCACCAAATAGGATATTCCACTCATAATATTTTACATATTCTTCTTCAAATCTAGGATCTTCTAGAAATTGTTCTTGTGGTATATCAGTTAGATATAGAGCCCAAAATGAAAATACTACAAATAGTACACCCAATGCAAAAAATACAATCATGACGTATTTTGGAGCTCCAGTAATCATACATGAAATAATGAATTCCCCTATATGGAGTATTAGATTGGATTCTCACGTTCATACAAAATTTGCTAAATTCATTGTGGAAGAAATAAAATTTTTAATTGTGAGGAATGAAAAAACTATCTGGTGAAACAGTATACAATAGTTATCGGTATAGGAGTTGGAGCAATTGTCATAATGGGAATAATTTTTGGAATGAATATTTTGAAATTATCTGTCACTATTCAAGAATACGATATTTTTGTTGACCCAATTTTAGATAAGCAAAGTCTATTTGTTATGGGACGTGTAACAATTCAAAATACAGGCTCACAGCCATTAACTAATGTACGTGTAAATTTTGGCGATGGGGATACACTTGATTTAGGAACTATGAAGACGGGTCAAAAAATTATTGTATCTCCACCTCCTGAAAACTCTATGCAATTTGTAATGATTAGTGCAGATAATGATGTTTTTGTTAGTAAATCATATCGTGAAATGCCTAAAATGGTTGGAATGATGGGATCTTGATCAATAATTTTTCAAGATTTATGAAACTATGAAAATATGTAATTTCATATAAGATTAGACATAAAATTAAACAAATTTTCAGTACCACCACTATCTTATTTTTATTTTTCTTTGTAGAATGTTATTTGTGGTAACTATAAGATGCAGTGAGTGTGGTTTTGATTGTGAATATACCACAACAGGAAGTATTGATAGTGTGATCTTTGATTATTGGGATCACATGAGTAATGAACATGGGATTGAGTATTCACCAGGAACTTTGGCAAAATATGTGAAAAAGAAAATCCCAAGTCAAATAACAGCAATCTAGAGACAGAATTGCTGGATTTTTTCCATTTTTCTAAATTCAAACTTGGACACATTTTTCATACAATTGATTTAGCATCGAATTGATTCTCTCATTTTCATGATCTCCCCACGAATCAGATTTTATTCGGATATGGATATTGTTCTCCTCTAGATTTTTTATCACTTGTGGATACACCATACCTATGAAAAAGGATTTCTTGTCAAGATGCATTTGTTCTGCCTTGTGGTGAAAATAGCTAAATCCATTCAGATTCAATATCTTGAAAGGTTTCTAGTATAATTGATTGGATTTTCTCTTCAATTTCCTTATTCAATAAATAGTAAAAGTATAGTTTTGATTTAGATCTTTCTGTGATTTTGGAATATAAAATAAATATCTCCTTTGAAGAAAAATACCATGGCAAAAAGTATTAGCTGCTCAGATGCAGGAAAGGACTGTTCATGGTCTGCAACAGCAGATTCTGAAGAAGAATTGATGAGTAAAGTTACAGAACATGTATTGTCTCATCACAAAGAGATAGAACTCAATGAAGAGAATATTTCAAGTATCAAATCCTTGATCAAAGAAGTATAACTATGCAGAATTAGGCAGTTTTTTTCAAATAATCAGGTTTTAGCATATTAAAAAGAAAAAGATTAGTTAGCAGGAACTACAATTCCTCTATCTATCATCTTGAGTGCTGAATCTGCTTTGAGGCACATTGCTACACCGTTTGATGCTTTCATTACAAGACTGTATCCTTCACGACATTCAACTTCTGCAGCATCAACGCCAGCAGTCATTTGTGTTCGGGGAGAAACCCATGCTAGTTGCATGTCTTTCGCCTTTTCAATGAATTCTTCTCTAAGTTGTTGTTTTTCCTCGTTAGAAAATTCTGAAGATCTTTCACGTAGTTCTTCCTTGAAAGCTTTCATCTCGGCTACTCTGTCATGAATTTCTGATCTTCGATCTTCAGACATTGAGACTTTCATAGATGCCATATGATTTTTAAACTTCATTTTGAGTTCAGACTTTTTTACATCAGTCAAATCACCATGTTTTTCTTCGTATTTCATTCTAATTTCATCACGTCTTTCATCCGAAATATCATGTTTGTCCATGATCATAGACTTTAGACGGTCGGAATTCTCTGAGAGTTTTGCTTTTGCAACAGTAGACATGTGATGTTTTGCCTTGTCAGACATTCCATCAAAGTTGTGTATTTTATTGTCATGATGTTCACGCTTGTAGTCTTCTCGCTCTTCAGGTGTCATTTCACACCAATCGGAAATTCTATCAAGTTTCTCTGAATCATCAATTTCAGCTGCACGATCAGATTCGGTCATTTCACACAATCTATCATAATTCATGTGTTTTTTGTCAGTCATCTTGTCATGCATCTTGTCTTTCATGTGTGCTTTGTATTCATCTCTGTGTTTTTCAATGAAATCCATTCTTCCATTTTCATCTAGTGTACAATATCGATTCATTTTCTCGACATGGTCTTCTGCTTTGACATGTTCTGCAACAAATGCTCGTTTTTCCTTGTGAGTCATATCACAGTATTTCTCTAGATGTTCTCTCATGTCTTTTTTGTAATCCATGTGATAATCTTTAGAATAATCTCTGAGTTCTGCTCTGATTTTATCACCATGTTCTTCAATTAGTTCATCAACAACATCTTGCTCATCTTCGGACATTTCGCAATAGTTTGCTAGTCTGTCAGTAAATGGTGCAAGTCTTGGATGATCTGCAAGTAAATCACGTTTGTCTTCGTCATTTAGTTCACAGTATCTATCAAGCAAGTCATCAAGATCAAAGTCATGTTCTCTTTCACCAGAAAAATGTTCTTCTACAAAGTGCTCAATTGCATCTTCCCTTTCATCTTCAGACATTTCACAATAATTTGCTAGTCTGTCAGAATATTGTGCAATTCTTGGATGTTCTGCATAGAGTTTGTCTTTTTCCTCATTAGACATTTCACAAAAATATTCCAGTCTGTCTTCAAGAGAATCATGTTTATCATGCCTGTCATAATCGTCGTCATCTTCGTCATTTACAAAAACTGTACCTTCATCGGTCATACATTGTTCTGGGAATGATTCCATTACAGGATATCCAGATTTAACACAGTCTTCAAAACTGTCAATGACATCATCAGAGTGGTCGTTTGTTTCATAATATTCTAATTCAATTGCATCAATAACATCATCAAGTGAATCTTCACGTTCATTTTTATTTTCAATTTCACAGACGATTTCAAGTTTTTCTGCATACTTATCTAAGTCATATTTTGATACAATGTAGTTACGTTCATCAAGTGTCATTTCACAATAGTCTTCTAGAATATCATCAATCTCATCTGATTCAGCAAATGCTGCGTTTCCAGCAGTGACGCCGGTAAACATAATCAATGAAAATACAACGCTTAGAAGTTGTGTACTCTTCATTGAAATTTTTCTAAATTTTTGAATATAAAGCGTATCGTATGATTGTAGAGGATCTTTTATTACAAATGAGCCATTTTGTGCCTAAATCATGCCTAAAAGGAACAGATTATGAATAAAAGACAAGTGTATAGTAATTTCTTTTATTCTAAATTACTCACATCAAATATGCTTACTAAAAGAGAAGAACGATTACTTGAAGATTTAGAAAAGTGGGCTCAATCAATTGGGATTAACTTAGATAGAGATCCAGAACAGTTGTAGTTTTTGAACACACATTTTGTTAAGTAAAAAAATACAATGTAAATCATGAAGTATGTAGAAAGAACAAAATTAGACCACGGAGGTGTCATACACTATCAAAATAATTCTGGAAACATAGAATCATGTTTTATTAAAAATTATCCATCAGGTTAATTCAGAAAAATTTTATGGATACTTTCTTTAGTGATATTTAACTTGTAGATATCATCATTTTTCAATACAAAGATTCTATCATGCATTAAAAATAAATCAATCATATCTGTAATGTCTGAATTCATGAGATCACTTGCTTTGTATGGACAGAACATTATACCAGGTAGTCTTGCATCATCATAACTCTGCTCTAGCTTCATTGCATGTGTAAACGAATTGTTTGCAACATCAGTGATTACAAAATCTACACAGCATAAAGGCTGTTTTTTTGATTCTTTTGCAATGTTTGAAATTATTCTACCACAATATTTAGAGCCATCAGTTCCATGAGGATTGTATGGCTTTAGAGTTCCATTAAACCAATCAAGTTTTGATAGAACTTTTTCTGAATGATGTTTTGGAGGAGCAATGAATGACTTGAACCACTCGGTACTACTAGTCATTCTGTCAAGGGATTTTAGAAAATTGTTCATAGATTTCTCATCTGAATATATCAACAAGTCATGAACATGAGGAGCATCTGTCTTTTTATCTAGCCATTGTTCTACTGCATCTTTAACAATTGAATTAATTGAAACTCCCATTTGGTCTGCCTTTTTTCCCAAATCAGAATGGGTTGAGTCATCAAATCCACGAACTAGAATATCCTTTGTCAATGATATCATTTGAGCCTATGATTATATAAGTTATGATATCATGATATCAAATAAAGTAATCTTAATATAATGATATCATGATATCATCAATATGAAAACCCAGAGTCAAACAATAGTAAATGGTGTTAATGTCTCTCAACTTTTTGAAACGATTGACAACATCAAACAAAATTCAGAGATTGCAAAGTTCAATTTCCGTGCAACAAACAAGTGGATTGGTGGAACTGAAAATCATACAACAATTGGAGATTTTTACGGAGCTTGCCAAACTCAGAGAAGAGAAACTCCACATACATTCATCAAAGATGAACCAGAACTTCTCTTAGGAAAAGACAAAGGTGCAAATCCTGTAGAGTATCTATTAGCAGGACTAGTTGGATGTATTACAACCAGTCTAGTTGCACATGCAGCAGCAAGAGGAGTAAAAATTGAATCCATAGAATCAACACTTGAAGGCGACATTGATTTACAAGGATTATTACAAACTGACAAATCTGTAAATCCAGGATATCAAGGAATTAACATATCCTTTAAGATAGAATCAGATGCATCAGATGAAGTATTGCAAGAACTGATTGAGCTTGCAAAGAATGTCTCACCAGTAGCAAATACTGTATCAAAACCAACTCCAATCAATGTGAGTTTAGTATAGGTGATGTTCAGATGAGTTTTTTACAAAAAATAAATACAATCAAGGAGGCAGAAAATTAATGGATACTTTTGATGCAATAAAAGAGCGTCGTTCTGTAAAAAACTATGATCCTAATCATAAACTCACAGATGATGAAGTAGATCAATTGCTATCTCTTGCAGTATTGTCACCTACTTCATTTAACATGCAGAATTGGAGATTTGTAATAGTAAAAGATTCTGAAATTAAAAAGCAAATTCGTGCAGCAGCATGGGACCAAGCTCAAATTACTGATTCATCATTACTATTGGTAATTTGCGCAGATTTGAAAGCATGGAAAGATAATCCTGGCCAATACTGGGTAAATGCACCTAAAGAGGCTCAAGAATTTCTAGTATCTGCAATGGGGCCATTTTATGAAGGAAAAAACCAACTTCAAAGGGACGAGGCAATGAGGTCTTGTGGTATTGCAGCCCAGACCATAATGCTTGCCGCAAAAGCAATGGGATATGATTCAAACCCAATGATTGGATTTGACCCTGAAAAGGTAGCTGAGATAATCAAGCTACCTGAGAATCATATCATTTCAATGCTTGTTGCAGTTGGAAAAAAAACAAAGCCTGCAATGCCAAGAGGAGGTCAATTGTCATTGGACAAAGTAGTTTTTACAGATAGATTTCCATAAGGACTAGTATTATGACAAAAGTACTCTATTCAGACAAGCATTTGACTATTTTTCAAGATAAAATCCATTTCAAGTCATGGGTTTTGCCATGGGGGAAAAAAGATGTGATGATTAACCACGTTAGAAAGGTTTCAGAAAAAAAGATGGGGTTATTTTCAGGGAGATTAAGAATTTCAGGATCAAAGAACTTTAGAGACTGGTTTCATTTTGATGCAACACGTCCTACAAAAAGTAAAGCAATTGTATTGGAAACTGATTACAAAATTTACAAGCGACTCTGGATAACTCCTGAAGAGCATGCTGCAGCGTTAAACATTTTAAAAAAACTCATTTGATATGGCAAAAACAATTGTTACACTAAACAAAAAGATTGCAAGCTGCAAAAAATGTTCTAGATTATCTGTATACATTAGAGATGTTGCAAAAAACAAGGTAAGACGATTCAAAGAGGAAAAATATTATGGCAAGCCTCTTTCAGGGTTTGGTGATATTAAAGGAAAATTGCTAATTGTGGGATTAGCACCAGCTGCTCATGGTGGAAACAGAACAGGCAGAATGTTTACAGGGGATTCATCAGGAGATTGGCTTGCAAAAGTAATGCATAAACATGGATTTGCATCTATTCCAACTAGTCATACATCTGATGATGGTTTGGTTTTGTACAATGCATACATTACAGCGGCAGTAAGATGTGCACCTCCACAAAACAAACCAACAAGAGAAGAGATGGATACGTGTTTTGATTATCTAAAACAAGAAAAAGAAATTCTGAAAAACATTACAACAGTTTTGTGTCTTGGAAAAATAGCATATGATGCGACATGCAAACTTTATGGAGTAAAGTCTGAAAAATTTGGTCACAACAAGTTATTTACATATGAGAATTTTCAAATTCTCACATCTTATCACCCGTCAAAACAAAACACTCAGACCGGAAGACTGACTTGGAAAGAATGGTCGACAGTGTTTGCAAAAGCAAAGAAACTAACAAAAAAACAAATTAAATAATAATTTGAATATTTTTTTGTTAATAATTGGGATCTACTTTTTATTTGATAACTACGTATAATATCATAGAAAGCTGACACAATTTCCTATTGTCTGAATGCTGGTGATTGTTTACCGGTCTGAGCATACAGCAGGGCTGTGTAAAGGTTAATCCGCGCCGGTCAGCTTTCAAATTTTTAAAATAGATTGAATTGAACCACGTTATGAATATCAAGATTGGATGTACTGGCTGGAGTTATAATGGATGGTCTGGAACATTTTATCCTAAAAATCTAAAGAGTTCAGAATGGCTAAAATACTATTCTCAGATTTTTGAAATAACTGAAATTAATTCCACATTTTACAAGATTCCATCTCAAGAGATTGTAAGAAGATGGGATAGAGACACTCCAAGGCATTTTAGATTTACAGCAAAATTTCCTTCAGTTATTACGCACGAAAAGAGATTAGACAGAGTAAATTCAGAAGTTTTTTCATTTTTGGCATCACTGTCACCAATTCATGAAAAGATTTCTGCTCTAGTTTTACAACTTCCACCATCATTATCATTTGAAGAAGCAAAACCTAGATTAGGTGAACTCTTTGATTTGCTTCCTGATGATTTTGCATATCCAATTGAGGGAAGGCATCAATCTTGGTTTTCTGAAGATGCAATTACATATCTAAAACAAAACAAACATTGTCTTGTCTGGAATGAAGTTGCAGGAGTCAATAATCCAATGCCAATAACATCAAATTATCTTTACATCAGATTGATAGGAGATCGTTCTATACCAGATTCAGAATTTGGAAAAGTTACAAAAAATAAAGAGAAGTTAGTTCTAAACTGGGCAAAAAAACTCCAAGAGATTAAAGACATTCCATTAGCAATTGTAATGGCTAACAATCACTTTGAAGGGTTTGGTCCATCAACTGCAAACTCTTTGAGAATGAATCTTGGAATGAGGGAATTAGTCTGGGAAGAGAAAAAACAAAAGACATTAGGTAATTTTTAGAAACAGGAATCCTTCAACTACTAGGAAGTATGAAAAATTCCCGTAGTCATCCAGTCAAAACAATCAGGATGTAATAATCAGCAGAACGTTTTCAATATTTAAGGCAACGGGGTTATTGGACTAGTGCTAAGACCAATAGCGGTGCCAAAATAATATCCAGATAAAATAGTTCCAGTAGCCCAAACTAGTGAACCGCCAAATGTGTATAAAACAAATTTAGGAATTTTCATTTTGAGTAATCCTGCAGGGATTGAAATCATCTCTCTCATTACAGGAACCATTCTTCCTAAGAAGACTGCTTTGTCACCATATTTTTCAAACCAGATTTCAACACGCTCTAGTTTTTTATCATTTACTTTGACAAATCTCAAATATCGAAGTAATACAAGACGTCCAAGTTTTAATGCAATAAGATAGAGTGCAGATGTTCCAATAGTTGCACCCATTGCTCCAAGAAGAATCATAGGAACTACTCCAAGTAAAGAAACACCCTGTTGTGATGCCAGAAATCCCGCAGTGGGGAAAACTGCCAGGGTAGGAATTGGGGGAACTATGGTTTCAAGCAAAGCTGCCAGGAATATTCCTTCGTAAAGGTGATCTCCCAAGAAATCTGAAACCCATATTAGAAAAGAATCAAAAGGTTCCATTTGATTCTGCCAATGAAATCTTACTAAACTACTTTACGAGTGGAATCTAAGAAATGCCAGTCGTATTTGGCACTTGTAAAAAATCAAGGTTTGAGAAAAACCTTCAAAGTGTCTGATTTTTTTGCATGCTCTATTGCCTCTGAGAAGTTCTTCAATGGAAAAATGGAGTCAATCATGGAGTCAACTGAAACAATTCCACTTGCAAGTGCATCTATTGCTGGTTTGAACAAGCCGCACCTGGATCCAATCAAAGTAACTTCATTTACCACTGTTGGAGTCAAATCAAGATTTTCCTTTGATGCAATTGTTGATTTAAGAATTACAATTCCACGAGGTTTAATTAGTTTCATAGTATCTTCAAATCCAGAATTACTTCCAGTAGCTTCAACTACAAGATCAAAAGATTGTTCATCAGATTTTTCAATACCAATTTTTATTTTAACTCCAACATTTATCAAACTCTCTAGTTTGTTCCTATGTTTTCCAAAACATGTAATGTTAGGACATGTAAGTTTTAAAACCTGGATAATTAATTGTGCCAATCTTCCATCACCAACCACTGCTACACTCCATTGTGGTTGTAAAGACACTTGTTCTTTAATTTCAAATGCTGCAGCTAGCGGTTCAACAAATACTGCTTGCTCATCAGTAACTGAATCAGGAATTACATGAAGGTTTTTTTCCGGTAATGAAAGAAATTCTGCAAATGCACCATCTCGTTTTAAAATTCCAAGTACTGTTCTGTTAGGACAGTGTCTATCCATTCCTTTTTCACAGTATTCACAGGCTCCACACCCTGCATTTATCTCACCTACTACTCTTTTTCCAATTAGGTCAGGATTTTCAGATTTTTCTACAGTTCCAACAAATTCATGACCCAAAATTCCATTATACGCCATGTATCCATTTAAAATTTCCAAATCAGTTCCACAGATTCCTGCTAAATTCACTTTAACTAAAGCCTCTGTAGCATTTGGATTAGGATATCTATCATCATAGTTCATATTCTTTCCATCAAAAGATGTGGCTTTCATGAAAGTAATCGTACACATTCTAATTTTAAAATAGTGAAAACTTTCTAAAATGCAAAGCTCAGTTTTAAATAATTCACTTAAATCAAAAAACACATGCCAAGAATTTCTCATTTTGATATTCCAGTAGACAATCCAGAAAGAGCACAAAAGTTCTACAGTGAAGTATTTGATTGGAAATTTGAGAAATGGGACGGACCAATGGATTATTGGATGACAAAGACAGGAAAAGAACAGCCAGGAATTGATGGAGGAATGTCCAAAAGAATGCCAGGACAAATAGGAATGACAAACACAATCAATGTTCCATCAGTTGATGAGTTTTCAAAGAAAATTACTGAGAAGGGAGGTCATTTGATCATTCCAAAAATGCCAATACCTAAAATCGGATGGTTTGCTCAATGCACAGATACAGAAGGAAACATGTTTGGAATATTTGAAGATGATGATAAAGCAGAATAAAACCACCTAAATTAATAATTAGAAAAATTACAAGTGTTCAATTGAGTTACAAGTTCTTAGATCATGCAACTGATGCAATAATTGAAGTTACTGCAAAAGACCTCAAAGAAGCATTTCAAGTAGCAGCTAATGCCGAAATCAATCTAACATTAGATCAAGATAAAGTTGAAGAAAAAGATCAAAAACAATTCTCTGCTAAAGGAAAGGATCTTCGATATCTTTTGTTTAGTTGGCTTGAAGAGATACCATTTCTGCTCATTACTGAAGGATTTGCGATAAGAAGGCTGGAGTTTGACATCAAAGAAAATGATGGTTACAGAATTAATGCAAAAGCATTTGGTGAAATGCTGGATGTCAAGAAACATAATTTTAAAGTGGAGATCAAAGCCCCCACATTTTACGACATGGAAATAAGACAGGATAATGGTGTTTACATGAGATTTTTGCTTGATTTGTGAGGTTTGTGAATATTTCTTTGCAATTTCCTAGAAGAAATTATACGTATTTTTTAAAAGGGTGTCACCTGATGATTCAACATGTTAGCTAAACTGGCATTATTGATGGTTTTTGGGATTTCACTTGTGTTTATAACTCCAGCCCATGCAGATGTCGAGTCGATATCTCTTGAAAAATCATTTTACACAGATGAGGAAAAGATTGTGTTTGTCGGAACAGAAGAAGACGGACTTCAACAGGTTTCAGTGATCATCAAGAGAGGTGCAACCACAGTAATGATGCTAGGAGATCCTGGATCAGATAAAGATGGCGCCTTTGCTACAATTCCTAGACCAGTAGATGACATTTTTACCTCCAGTGGAACTTATGAGGCAATTGCATTTACATCAACTCAAAAAGTTGAAGACGGAATGGTATTGAATTTAGAATATGACGGTCAACGAGTTACAGAAGTTGCAGATTTTGTTTTATCTTTAAAATCAATTCCAGATCACTCAACTGAGGTAGAAAAAACGATTACATTCACAGCAAGTGTTACGGACAGTTCCATTGAAGATGTAGTGTTTAGCCTAGATGGTGAACCATCAGGAGCCACAATAAATTCAAAATCTGGAAAATTTGTTTGGACACCATCAAAATCACAGGGAAACATACAGGATGTGTATTACACTTTTGATGTTATTGCAACCAAAGGACCTCAAGAGGACAGAGAGAACATCACGATTACGGTAAAGCAAGCATATGTTGAGCCAACCAAGGAGCCGGA
>JBOEHF010000098.1:0-2139 GCA_050633805.1 Candidatus Nitrosopumilus sp. | reverse complement strand
ACTGGTTTTTCTTTAATTGGTTCTGGAAGTGCCTTGTGTTCGGTAATTTTTGCAACTTCTTTGTTAATGTCAGGCTTGGTCTCAATTTTGATTTCAGGTTTTGGTGTAACTGACTGGATAATCTCAATTTTGTCTTCAACCTTTGGTTTTGGTTGTATGATTTCTTGAACAATCTCTTCTTTTGGTTTAATCATTTCTGTTGGAATAACTCTTGGCTTTGGCATTGGTTTTGCAACTTGCTTTGTTTCTTCAAATAATGGGAACTTTGGTTCTTTTCTTGAAACACTTGAAAGAGTTGTTAATTCAAATGATTGTCTTGATTTTGTTGGTGGAGTCTCTATTGGAGGAATCTTACTTTCTTTTGGTTTATCAAAGTTAAACACATCTGATACTTTTTGTTTTGCTTCTTGTTTTGCTTGAGGATCTTTTACCTTTGGTGTTTCAACCTTGGCACTTGTCATCTTTGATGATAATTCATACAATCTATCATCTAATTTTGATAGTTTTTGATCCATTAATGTAATCAAACCATCTCCAACTGGACCCAAATCTGGATGGTTACTTGCTTGCTCTAATTTTTCTAATCTAGCTAAGACGATTCCTAATTGATGTTGATACTTTAGTAGTAACTTGTCTTTTTGAATTTTAGAAAATTCAGAATCTGCTTGATATAATCTTGAAATGGTTTTAGTTAGAATGTCTTTTTCAATTTTCAACGAATTGATTTGACTTTTAATTTGTGAACTGGCACCAAGACTAAGTAGTTGTTTTTTGTTTTTTGGCATTTTACGTACAGCAGCTGCTGTTGCAACACCAGCTAACGAACTAAGAATTAAAACAATCTCTTGCATCTATGTATACCATTTAATCCAGGAATACTTTCTGCGTTTGGCCTCTGGGAATCCACAACTTGCACATTGGTGGTGACGTTTGTGAAGTGAGTTCTTACCACATCGTCTGCATCTAATGTGAACTTTCTTCTTTGTAAAACCACCCATAGAAGTTGTACCTTTAGTCATTCCAAATCACCTAATTTTGTGCTGGAGGAGGAGAAATCATAACTACATTGTCTCCTCTGACTACAATGCTTCCAAGGCTCTTTGAATCGCCTTCAGCAGGAATTTCCTCTGAAGAATCGAGTAACAGGTTCATGTGTTGGTCAAAACCAAGAAGATTACCTCTGATGGTCTTGTTTCCTTTGAGTTTTATCAATACAACTTGATTGATACTCTCATCCAATACTTTTACTGCCATATCAACGGACATCTATTTCACTTATTGACTAGGATATTGAGGGATTATATTAAATTTCCATTGGTAAAACTATGAGCTGTGCCCAGTAAGGCAAGTTTGACACTTTTTTCCGAGATTTTTGACGATTTCAGCTAAAATCACTTTTCCATCTTTCTTTGTTGCTTTTCGTGGATCTCCCCAAATTCCATTTTTAGTAGCTTTTGGAAATGATTGATTTGCTAGTTTTCCAAGCTTTGCAATTTCTTGTTTTGTCATTCCGTCTGTGATAAGACCTTTCTTTGCCAAATTCATTTTGACATTTTTTGAAATTGCCAACATCAGAGATGTTTCAACAAATCCTGCATGATCAAATTCTCTCTCCATAAAATGCCAATAAGAAAAGGGAAATACTTTGAGTTTATTTTTTGAGATTCTCTTGAGTTTAATGTCTAGGTTTTTTATGGGTTTTAGATTTCCATGATGTCCATTGATTATGAAAACTTTTTTGATGTTATTTGATAAGAGTGATGCGCACAAGTCGGTTAGAATTGTACGTAGAGTTGATTCTCTAATACTTAGATTGAAAAATGGCGCGTGTTCAAATGACACTCCATAATTGAGAGTAGGAAGCAAGAGATATCCGTTTTTTTCAGAGATTTTCCTTGCAACTTCAGTTACAATATCTGAATCAGTTGATATTGGCAAGTGTGGTCCGTGTTGTTCAATTGAGCCTACAGGAATAACAGCTACTTGTTTTTTCTTTGCAATTGTTTTTCTGATAATTGGATCAAACTGATTTTTAATATCCGTCATTGAATTCACTTATTTGATGTGAACTTTTCTCCAGCGAACTTCAAGTTTGTTTTCTAAATGCATTTTCATTGCTTTTAGTAATGTATTAGCTTC
>JBOEHF010000097.1:0-12002 GCA_050633805.1 Candidatus Nitrosopumilus sp. | reverse complement strand
CGAGATGATAGAGGTTCACGTTCTTCATCCAGACGAGAATCAAGTAGAGATAGTGGTAGATCTAACAAACCTCGAAATGATAAATTTTTGAGAAAACAAGAGAGTTTCTTTTCAGGTGGTTCAGATAAATTTGTTGAAACCATTAAAGAAAAATTATATGAAATTTTAGGTGGAAAAACTTGTTCAAGCTGTGGCTTTAGTGATGAAAGAGCTTTAGGAATTAGCCCAATTTCTGAAAGTGTTACTTCTGATAATTCAGGACGAGGCGGTGATGCTGCCTCTTGGGGAAAATATATCTCATCACCAGATCTTGCTAGAGAAGAATTGAAGGTATTATGCCTAAATTGCAACCAAATTAGAGAACCTATCCAAAAGAAAACTCAAGATAGATCTAGGCAAAAATCAAAAAAGAGTAAATATTTTCCTAGATGATGCTAAAATCATATCTGAGAATTTGTTAACACTTTAATTATAATTATTTTGTAAACAATACATGAATAGTGATTTCAAAGCATTGGGAATCTCTCTGATTATCGTTGTTGGACTTGTTGCTGCATATGCTGCATTTGGTCTATAGACCTACTCTTTGACTATTTCTACAATGTTTTCAATGATTTTAGTTGATGCTATGAGGTGTTCTTTATCTAAAACTGACTGAATAAAATCTGCAAAACTTTCTACACTTTCTTCATCTTTAAGCATAATGCTGTGGGCTGATTTATCTTTCAAAGAAATAATAACTTCATTTTTGATGACATTTAGAATACCTGTGATGAAAGTCTCTTTACCCTCTTTAATGAAGATCAGACTAGCTAGTTTTTGAGCCTCATATCTGTCGTCACATGTGATGGTGATTTTCATTTATTCTCTAATAGGAATTGGTCTATCTGGGTTTTAGCTTTTTCTCTATTTTCTTGATGAATTGCTAGAAATGAATTAATTTTCTCAATCAAAATTGCTTTTAATTCCCCTGAAAGTAATTTTCCAGATTTATAATCTTCATAAACTGCTTTTAATTTATCATCATCTGGTTCAAAAAATATTCTTAGATACTGAAATGAAACGTCAATATCTGGATTTCCTCCTAGTTTTCTATGTTGTTCGATATCTGGTTGCCCACCTGAAAATGCATGTTTATTAATTTTCTTTTTAACTACATCTGGAGAATCTGTTGTGTATATTGTTCCATTTTCAGCAGATGCTGACATTTTACCCCCTGGCCCTTCTAAACTAGGAATCATTATGTTATGAATTAATGCAGGTTTTTGTTTTCCAATTTTTGGAGCAATGTCTCTTGTTAATCTAAAATGAGGATCTTGATCAACACCTAATGGAATTAAAACAGGTTTATCTTCAATAAAACATGGAGCAGATTGTAATGATGTATAAAAAATCATTCCAATGTTAGTATCATTTGTAAATCCAAAGGTTGCTTTTGTGTTGGAAAAATTAATTTTTTTTGCTACTTGTGCTGCAATTGGATATAATGTTTGGATGTTTCTTGTATTGATGATGATTTTTGTTTTTTCAGGTTTAAATCCTAATGCAATAAAATCTAGTGCATTCTCATATGCGAATTTTCTAGTTTCTTCTAAAGTAAGATTGGGTTTCGCATAAAATTTTTCATCATCTGTAAGCTGAAAATACATGTTGACATCAAACTTTTCTTGTAACCATTTTGCAAACATCCATGGTACCAAATGTCCAATATGCGTATGACCCGAAGGTCCTCTTCCAGTATATAGAAAGAATTTGTTACCTTTCTCATATTCATCTAATATTCTAGTCATTTCTCTATGGGAAAAGAAAATACCTCTTCTAAGCATAAAGTGGTCCTCACCTCCGATTTTTTTGATCCTCTCAAGTAATTCTGGAGAAATTTTCTCAGTACCAAATTGCTTGACTAATTTATCATAGTCAATATCCCCCTCAACATGCCAAGGAGTTACAATAAAGTCATCAGCTGACATTCATCTTGACTTAGGTTAAGGTTTAAAAAGTCTTTTTCGAATTCTCTGCTGTTGTCACAAGTCTTTCACGAGATTGAAAAAAAAATTATCATCTCTCTGAGAGACAGTCATAAACAAACTCCTGAATCCTTAGAAAAATCCACCCAACTATCACCTGATCAAATTAGACGAGGAATTGAATGGCTAAAATTAAAAAATTTGGCCAATGTTAGAGAATCCCAAACAAGTTTTATTAGTTTAGGAAAAAATGGAATTGAATCTATAGAAAAAGGATTACCTGAAAGAAGATTATTGGATTTACTAAAAACTGGACCAAAAAAATTATCTGATTTACAAAAGGAATTAGGATTTGTTTTTGGACCTTCTATGGGATTAGCACGAAAAAATAATTGGGTTGAAGCAACATCTGATCAAATTTCGATAAAAAATTCACCTTCAGAACTTCCTGGAGAGAAAACTCTCAAATTAATTGGAAAAGAAAAATTATCTAAAGATAAACTTGATGCATCAGATTTATCTTCACTTTTGAAAAGACCAGATTTTATTGTTGAAGATATTGTCAAATCTAAAGAAATCACTCTTTCTGATTCTGCAAAATCTTTAGAACTTTCAGAATCAACTGGAGGAATTGACGTTGAAGCCGAAGTACCCCAAGTTTTCGTTGCTAGAACTCATCCCCTCAAAGATACTATAGATGAAATTCGTGAAATATTTGTCACCTTGGGTTTTTCCGAAATTTTCGGAAACATGACTCAATCAAGCTTTTGGAATTTTGATGCTCTGTTTACCCCCCAAGACCATCCTGCACGAGAATTACAAGATACATTTTACCTTGATAAAATAAATGCTAAAAAAATTGGAACTCCTGAACAGATAAGAAAAGTTTCTGAATCTCACAAAAAAAATTGGAGATATCAATGGGATATTAATGAAGCAAGAAAAATGGTTCTTAGAACTCATACTACTTGCGTAACCATCAAACATTTAGCTGAAAATAAACCTGATGAGGCACGAATTTTCTCATTAGGTCGTGTTTTTCGTAATGAAAAAGTAAGTTACAAACATCTTGTTGAATTTAATCAGATTGAGGGTGTAGTTGTAGGTAAAGATGCATCCTTGAGAAATCTTATGGGAATTCAAAGAGAATTTTACAAGAGAATCGGTATTACTAAAATAAAATTTTGGCCAACCTTTTTCCCATATACAGAGCCATCATTACAGACAATGGTGTATAATGAAAAATTAGGAAAATGGATTGAATTATTTGGAATGGGTATCTTTAGACCTGAAGTAACCAAACCTCTTGGAATTACCAAACCCGTTTTAGCATGGGGTGGAGGCATTGAAAGAATTGCAATGCTAAAGTATGATCTTGATGATGTTAGAGAATTCTACAACAACAATCTTGGATGGTTAAGGAGTGCTACTAAATGCCAGTAGTTGAATTATCTTATTCACGTCTCCAGAAATTGATAGGTAAAGTTACCAAAAAACAAATTTCTGATGCTTTACCTTTTCTTGGATTAGATATAGAATCTGAAGACAAAGATCTAGTTAGAATTGAATACAGTCCTAACAGACCTGACTATTCAACTGATTTTGGAATTGCACTTGGTTTGCAAGGTCTACTTGGAATCAAAACTGGTACAGTAAAACTCAATGTCAAAAAATCTAACAAATATCCAATTTCTGTAAAGTCTGGCGTTTCAAAGATTAGGCCTTTTGTTACTGGGATTATTGCAAAAAATGGAAAAATTGATGACAAAACCATCAAGCAATTGATGACCATGCAAGAAGATCTTCATTTTGGAATTGGTAGAAAAAGAAAAAAATCTTCTATTGGTATACATGATTTAGACAAGATTTTATTTCCACTAGTTTACACCACTACAAACAGAAATCATAAATTCATTCCGTTAAACTCTGAAAAAGAAATGTCAGTTTCTCAAATTTTGGAAAATACGGATGTTGGCAGAGATTATGGTCATTTACTTGGCCAATCTTATCAAGTTCCGATAATATTTGATGAAAATGAAAATACAGTATCTCTGCCCCCAATCATTAACGCTGCAGTCACAACTGTAACAACTAAAACAAAAAATCTCTTCGTTGAAGTAACTGGAATTAACAAAGAAGATGCTGAAGACATGCTTTCAGTTGTAGCCACAATCTTGCAAACTGCTGGATTTGCTTTGGAATCTGTAAAGATTTCAGGTGCAAAAAATTTCACACCTAAACTTGAACAAAAGAAGCTTTCTGTAAATTCTTCACTGATAAATCAAATTCTTGGTTTGAATCTCAGTGTCTCTAAAATGATTTCTTCATTAAAAAAATCCCGATTAGATGCGTCATCAAAAGGAGCAAATATTGTTTGCAACATCCCTGCTTATCGATTTGATATTTTTGGACNNTAGGTAGGAAGAGAAAAAAATCTTCTATTGGCATTCATGATCTTGATAAAATAACTTTCCCTCTTGTTTATACTACAATTGGACACGACCATAAATTCAAACCGTTAAATTCTGAACAAGAATTATCTGTTTCTGAAATTCTACATGACACTGAAATAGGAAAAGAATATGGTGGTATTTTAGGAAATTTAACTCAAGTACCAATTATATTTGATGCAAATCAGATGACTGTATCGTTTCCTCCAATTATTAATGCAGCAATAACTACTGTAACTCCAAAAACGAAAAATCTCTTTGTTGAGGTTACTGGTATTAACAAAGAAGATGCTGAGGATATGTTATCTGTAGTTGCAACCATTTTACAAAGTGCAGGATTTACTTTAGAATCAATAAAAATTACTGGTTCTAAAAATTCATCCCCAAAACTTGGTACAAGAAAAATCTCAGTATCTTCTAAATTGATCAATCAAACTATTGGTCTAAATCTGAACACTTCGAAAATTATTTCTTCTTTGAAAAAATCCCGATTGGATGCATCATCTAAGGGAAAGGATCAGATAATTTGCACTATTCCTGCATATCGATTTGATATTTTTGGACCTATGGATTTGGTTGAAGAAGTAGCTTTAGGACATGGAATTCAGAATCTTGAACCAACAATATCTCCATCACAAACAATAGGAAAAACTAATCCTGTCTCATTGCAATTAAAATCACTTGATCAAACTATGATTGGATTGGGGTTTCTTGAAGCATTAAACTCAAGCTTGTCTAGTAAACGAGTATTATACGATATGACAAACAGAGATTCATCTAAAATCATATCCGTTTTGGATTCAAAAAGTCAAGAACATACTATTCTACGAGATTCTATTCTTCCTGGTTTGCTAGAAAATCTTTCAAGAAACATCCACGAGTCGTATCCTCAAAAAATGTTTGAAACTGGAACTGTTTTTACACTTGAGAAACCTATCTCTGAAAAAATTAATTTTTCTGGAATTAGTGCTCACAAGGATGCAAATTTCACTGAAATTAAATCCGTTATTCAATCTGCATTAAGTATTGGGTTTGGAATTAAAATTGAAACTAAAACTGCTACAAATCCTACTTTTGAAGATGGTCACTGTGCATCAATCATTCTAAACAATACTCCAATTGGGATTATTGGGAAAATAGATTCTAAGATAATTGAAAATTATAAAATCCGTGTACCTGTGGTAGGATTTGAAATTTCATTATCTGATTCTGTTCTTAAATCCCTTTAGAAACGAAAGAATAATCAAAAATATTCCTGTGATTAGAAAACCAATTCCTATGGAGATTTCAATTTTTAATCTTTCATGAACGTCTGAAATTTCGTGATAACCATAATCTTGCTCTGATTCAACTTTGTCAAGAAATTGAATCTGTGGACTATCAAAGAGAATGATTAATGAACCTAAAATCAGAAAACATATTCCGATGAAAAAAAGACTCTCATTTTTGAGTTCCATGCAAATCATATTTTGTATTGAAATTTAATTTAAGGTGGATTAGTTTTTCCGAATAATAATTTTCAATGCTTTTTAGTAGGAGTATGATTATCGTTATTCGCCCAAGAGCAGGCATGCAGACGGATTAGGATGAGTCGATCGTAATGATACCAGTGATTTCTAATTCACCCAGGTGTGCTACATTATGGGCAACCCCGGTTTCAGAACGCGAGGAGGCGTATGGCTATGTACCAATGATTTTGTGCGAGTCAGAACCGGGGAACATTCTATTTTCAAAAACCATTAAACCCCCGAAATTATACAAGAAAATGAAATGGTAAATTATTGGTTAGCAAAACAAGAACCCAGTGGACCCAGAGGATATAATTTTGAACAACTAAAAAAAGAAAAAACTACTGTGTGGGACGGTGTTCACAATAACCTTGCCTTAAAGCATATGAGAGAAATGAAATCTGGTGATCTAGTATTGTTCTATCATACTGGTGATGAAAGACAGGCTGTAGGAATCATGCAAGTAACTTCAAAACCTTATCCTAATCCGAAAGAAGATGTTGAGCGTTTTATTGTAGTAGATGTAAAATACAAAAAATCTCTAAAACGTCCCGTAACCCTTGATGAAATGAAAAAAGAGAAAAAATTCAAAGATTGGGACCTGATCAGAATTTCAAGATTGTCAGTAATGCCTGTCCCAAAGCCTATTTGGGATACCATTCTAAAGATGTCTCAAAACTGATTATAATCGGTTTATTGATATAGTCGATTTATTTAATTTCTGTATGGCAACAGCTTATGTTTTAATAAACTGTGAACTAGGTTCAGAAGAAGCTATTATTCAGCAACTAAAGGGCTTAGAAGGTGTTAAGGAAGTTCATGGAACTTTCGGTGCATACGATATTTTGGCCAAGATCGAATCTGATACTGTTGAAAAACTTAGAGAAACAATTACTTGGAAAATCAGAAAAATTGAAAAGATTCGTTCAACTCTAACCTTGATGGGTATTGAAGGTCAAACATAAACACCCTTTTTTCTTATTATGATTCTACATTTTATTTTTGTAGTACCCGAAGAAGATCGTGAAAAACGACAATTTGAATTTGAATATGTAAAAAAAATGAGCAAATTTTATCAGATTTGGCTAAAAGAAAAATTTGGTAAAAATTATGAAATTCAATGTGATGAGATGATCACACAGCCTCGAAGTATTCTTCAACGTCTTGATACACATACTTTAGTACGTGATCACGAACAGAGAGGAAAAGATATTTTCCATTTCTATCTAACTCATTTCAAACCATGGTGGACTGATTGTACTTGTGAAGGATACCATGCTGAAAATTTTGGAATGGTATTTTGGCAATCTCCAAAAGAAAACAATGACACTTTATTCCTTGCAGAAAAAAACTGTACCACTGTATCTCATGAATTAATCCATGAAATGTTGAGAATCAATGGACATAAAAAATTCATTCAAGAAGTACATGATGTCTGGACTAAACATCTCTTTGAACAATTAGAATTTGAACAGTATGGTGAAGACTTTGAAAAAACTGATGGAAAACCAATGTTCCTAACAATGGATACTTCACAATTTAATTTATAATAAAATTTTTACATTCAGCATTTAGTAACTGAATAAATATTATTTTCAAAATTTGCAGTTTTGAAATCTAATTTGTTTTCAGGATCATTTGTTCTAGATTTACTTAGTGTTTCAAGTTCTACCAATGCATCTCCTCTAAAACCTACGGATGAACCATAAATTCCATCAGTTAACATTGTTCCATGATCTCCTTTTTTGATATCATCAACCATGTCGTAAAATCTAGCTGTTTCTTTTTTATTTACTGGGTTTCCGGTTGCTTTGTTATATGCAACTGCTATGTACATTCCATTGTTTTTTACTGCAACAGGAACCTTGTGGTTTTTACCTGATGCTCCTGGAATTGTATCATTAACTATTACTTCACATTTATGATACATACTTGATACATATGCATAGAATCTGTATTGAGCATATTTTCCTGCTGCATCTTCTTCACATCCAACAAACACTTTGTGTAATAATTCTAAAGCATCATCGTTCATACTTTGTAATCTATCATCGATTCTGCCTCTTTCAAGTAATTCAGATTTGCATTCCTTTGCGACTAGTACTAGAATAAAATCTGGTAAATTGTAATTTTTAAGGGCTGCAACAAATGCTCCAGCTTGTGACATTCCAAATTTAGGGAATCCTTTATTGACCATGATTATACCTCACTTTAGAAAATCTACTAACTAACACTGTATTAAAAAGCCGCTTTTGGCTTATAATTGTTAAGAATTTACATGCCTGTAACTTTGTTTTTGCAATTTTTTTAATTGTAAATATTAAATTCGGGATACATTTCTTGCATAATGTGAATATTGATTCTACTCCAGAACTTGTTTCCGATGTTTATGCTAAATTAAAAGAAAATATTGCAAAATTTAGAAATGTTACTGAAAGACCACTAACTCTTACTGAAAAAATACTATCTGGACATTTTAACGAAATTGATGACAAAAATTATGCTGGTGGAAAAGATTATGTTTTTCTAAAACCCGATAGAGTCGCATTACAAGACGTAACAGGACAAATGGTGATGTTACAATTCATGCAAGCAGGACTCAAACAAGCAGCTTTGCCAACAACTGTTCACTGTGATCATTTGATTCGAGCTGAAGTTCAAGGTGACATTGACATGAAAGTATCCCTTGATGAAAACAGCGAAGTTTTCAAATTTTTGCAATCAGCTGCTGCAAAGTACGGTTGTGGCTTCTGGAAACCAGGAGCAGGAATTATCCATCAGGTAGTCCTTGAGAATTATGCATTTCCTGGTGGTCTAATGATTGGAACTGATTCCCACACTCCAAACGCAGGTGGCCTTGGAATGGTTGCAATAGGTGTAGGTGGATTAGATGCAGCAGAAACAATGGCTGGCATGCCTTGGGAATTATTATATCCAAAAAGAATCGGTGTAAAGCTAACTGGAGAACTAAATGGTTGGACTGCACCTAAAGACATTATCCTAAAAGTTGCAGAAAAACTAACCGTTTCAGGTGGAACTAATTCTATTGTTGAATACTTTGGACCTGGAACAAAATCGATTAGTTGTACTGGTAAAGCTACAATCACTAACATGGGTGCTGAGATTGGTGCCACATGTTCTGTTTTCCCATATGATGAAAGAATGGAGACTTATCTCAAATATACAAACAGAAGTGACATTGCAGAACTTGCAAACCAAAACAAAGAATCACTTGTAGCTGATCCTGAAGTTGAATCAAATCCTGAAAAATTCTTTGATAAAGTAATTGAAATTAATCTTTCAACATTAGAACCACACATTGTAGGACCCCACACTCCTGACTTGGCACGTTCTATTTCTGAATTATCTGATGATGTAAAATCAAATGATTATGCTGATCCAATCTCTGTTGCACTAATTGGAAGTTGTACAAACTCATCTTATGAAGACATGTCAAGAGCTGCTAGTTTGGCTGAACAAGCAAAACAAAAAGGAATCAAAGCAAAAATCCCATTACTAGTCACTCCTGGTTCTGAACAAATTAGAGGAACAATCGAACGTGATGGACAGATGGATTCCCTAAAAGACATTGGTGCAACTGTATTGGCAAATGCATGTGGTCCTTGCATTGGTCAATGGAATAGACCTGAACTAGATAATGATGAAAAAAATACCATTGTTACAACCTTTAACAGAAATTTCCCTGGAAGAAATGATGGACACCGCAGTACGTTGAACTTTATTGGCAGTCCTGAAATGATTATTGCACTTTCTTTGGGAGGAAAACTTTCCTTCAACCCACTAATTGATGAACTAACTGCAGCTGATGGAACAAAATTCAAACTAGATCCTCCAAAACCTGCTCCTGAAGTTCCTAAAGAGGGATTCATGAGACCTGAAGGAATCTTTGTATCTCCTCCTGAAAACTCTGATGATGTTGAGGTAATCATTGATCCTAACAGCAAACGATTGCAAAAACTAGAACCATTCACAAAATGGGATGGAAATGACTTTGAAGAACTTCCAATTATGGTAAAGGCTAAAGGAAAATGTACAACTGATCATATTTCTCCTGCTGGTGCATGGTTGTCTCTTCGTGGACACTTAGATAATCTAAGTGATAACATGTTGCTTGGTGCAGTTAATGCATTTAATGATGAAGTTGGAAAAGGAAAGAACATTCTAAACAATGAACTTGAATCATTTTCAAAAATCGCAAGACAATACAAAGAAAAACAAATGAGATGGATAATTATTGGAGATAATAATTATGGTGAGGGAAGTAGCCGAGAACATGCAGCAATGACTCCGAGATACTTGGGATGTGCTGCAGTGATTACAAAGAGTCTTGCAAGAATTCATGAAACCAATTTGAAAAAGCAAGGTCTGTTGGCATTAACATTTAGCAGTCCTGATGATTATGAAAAAATACTAGAAAATGATAAAATCAGTCTAGTTGATTTGAACAACTTACAACTCGGCAAACAAGTAAAATGCATCATTTCTCATAATGATGGAAACAAAGAAGAAATCACGTTAAATCACTCTTATAATCAAGCTCAGATAGAGTGGTTCAAAGCTGGTTCTGCTCTTAACGTTTTGAGAAATAGATAATAAAAAATGGTGGGCCCAATCGGATTTGAACCGACGATCGATGGTTTTGGAGACCATCGCCCTACCAGGCTAGGCTACAGACCCACAAGAATCGAAATATTCTGCTTGAATTTTAACTATTACTAAGATTTATTTGCAAATTGGCAGTATTTGCAGTAAAATGGTAAAACCGGTTTACTTGGTACTAGGTGCAGTCCCTGTAATTGCAGCTCTTTTACTTGTAACTCCGTTATTGCTAAAAAATGAAATTCCAACATCAGCTTCAAACTATACTGATAACGTTGAGATTGAATATACTAAACATCAGTTAAAGAAAATCTCTTATGGTGTAACAGAAAGAACTGGAGCTCAAAAAACAGAAATTCTTTACATCAAAAATGATGGTGAACTAAAATACTCTGTAACTGAAAACGGATATCTAAAACCAGACATTCGCTCACAACTAGATGAAGCAAAGCTAAACAAGATCAAAGCTTTGATTAAAGAAACTGGTTTTATTGCAATTCCGTCTGAATCTTTTCCAGTGATGGAGAATGTTACTGAATATCAAAAATCAAATGTTAAAGTGACTCTAAATGGAAAAGTCAACCAAATCCATTGGCCACAACAAAATGCAACTGAAGGTTTTATCCCTCCGATTATCACTATGGTTGAATCTGAGCTAGATCAGATTATGTCCGAAATTGGTGAATAGATACAAATAGTCTCTGAGAAAAATTAGGACATGCTTCCCTTATCTGGAGAACGTAAAGACGCAAAAGGAATAATTTCAGAAAAATCAGAATCTAATGATATTATCCGTGGCTCTTCAACTCTCAAACGTGGATTTGCCCACATGTTAAAGAACGGAGTTGTTATGGATGTCACAAATGTAGAGCAAGCCCAGATAGCTGAAGAAGCAGGTGCAGTTTCTGTAATGGTATTGGACAAACTTCCATCTGATGTCAGAAAAGCAGGTGGCGTTGCAAGAACTGCAAGTATTAGAATTATCGAAGACATTATGGATTCAGTTACAATTCCTGTAATGGCAAAATGTAGAATTGGTCATGTTAACGAAGCACTTGTCTTGCAAGAGACAGACGTTGACATGATTGATGAATCTGAAGTATTGACTCCAGCTGATGAGTTACGCCACATTTGGAAATGGGACATGACAACACCTGTTGTAAATGGTGCACGATCTTTAGCAGAAGCTCTTAGGAGAATCGAAGAAGGAGCTGCAATGATTAGAACAAAAGGAGAGCCAGGAACAGGTAATGTCGCTGAAGCTATTACTCATATCAAAAAAGTAAATGATGAATTAAGAACAATAAAATCAATGTATGATTCTGGAGACAATCAAGATCTAGTCAGAATGGCAAGAGAGTTCAAAGTATCTTATGATATTGTTGAGCAGACTGCAAAACTAGGAAGATTGCCTGTTGTAAACTTTGCAGCAGGAGGAATTGCAACTCCAGCTGATG
>JBOEHF010000096.1:0-3922 GCA_050633805.1 Candidatus Nitrosopumilus sp. | reverse complement strand
ATAAAGGATTGCCACCTGAGATGCCAAAGATTCCTCAATGGACCAAAATCAATGCTAATTGGTGGGCTACAAATCAAATTTCTGATTCGGAATTTCTTGAAGGGATTGACTTTTTGTTTGAGAAACAAATTGTTTCTGTTCCTGAACGAGATATAATTCCTGAATCGCAATGGAGTATTCCATCTTGGGTAAAAAATTCTGCAGGATGGTGGTCTGAAGAAAAAATTTCTGATGATGAGTTTCTAAATATAATTGAAAATCTTGTAAAAAGAAATATCATTGTGATATAATCGGCGCATTCGATGAATATCCCACACCCATTTAATAAAAAATATCATTTCTTTTATGAAACAAAATAATACGGCCTTTGGACTATCTGTTGCAGTAATTTTTGCAATTACAGTAATTGCAATCTCTGCAACACCAACTGCTATGGCAAAACCAGACGTAAATGATCAACCAGATTTGGTTGCAACATTAACTGCAGAAGGATCTAATGATGCACAAGGTAAAGTATTGTTTTGGTTTAATGATGATGCATCTGAATTAAGATACAAAATTGTATTGAATAAAGTAGATGTTGGTTCTGTTGGAGATGAAGGTACAGGATATGACAAGAATTCTGGAAAAGGATTGGAATATCATGTTACTAAGCTCCACATTCATGCAGCTCCAGGAGGAATCCGTGGTGGGTAACATCTTCTAAATGTTGTTGGTCCAGCAGATGATGACCTAAAAATTACTGGTGACATATTTTCAGGAATATATGATGATGTAGATATGACACATGATCATACTGGTCATAATTCCAAGACTCCGACTAGTCAAGTAAATGCGTTTTGTAACAGAGATACTGATGTTAATGTACATCTAAGTGGTTCTGATTAATATTTTCGTGGGATTATTGAAACAAACTCTGATACATGCTCAGAACTCTAGTAGTTTAAATCCATTTTTTATTATTTTTTAATACATCCTACGAATGTACCAATTTTGTTTTAATCTAAAACGAGTTAACTGAATCACACAAGCCATAGTTAGGTGGGAAACGGAGGAGTCATAATAGTACCAGTTTCTCATCATATTTTTTTTAAATTGATGAAATTTTTAATTATGCAGATTCAAATCTGAATAATCTTATTATACAAATTTCTGTCAAACTAAATCATTAATGCTACCTTTACGTGATGAAAATCCACATCCACCAGGATTCAAACCAAAAGTAACAATTGGATTGATCATCATGAATGTTGTAATATTTCTCTATGAAATAGCAGTTACTGGTCAATTTTGGGAATTTTCCAATCAACAAGCTGCATTGATGTTTTTTGAATGGGGTGCAGTTCCAAGTTGTGTTACTGGTTTTTCATCTGTGATACAACCTGGAATTTCATGTCCTGATATGCCATACGTTTCATTGTTTAGTTCTATTTTCATGCATGGTGGTTTGATGCACTTGGGTGGTAACATGTTATTTTTGTGGATTTTTGGTGATAACATTGAACTAAAGTTTGGTAAAGCAAAATTTCTTTTAATTTATCTTGGATGGGGAATAGGTGCAGGTCTAGCTCACATCTTAATTGATCCGACAAGCACTACTCCTGCAGTAGGTGCATCAGGTGCGATTTCAGGAATACTAGGTGCATATTTGGCAATCTTCCCTAGAGTTAAAATCACAACTTTTCTGATGTTGGGATTTTTCTGGAGAATGATGCATATTCAAGCAAAATGGTTCTTGCCTTTTTGGCTAGTATTTCAAAATTTGTTACCCTTCTTTATAGGAGGCTTCGGTGTTGCAGGTGGTGGTGTTGCATATATGGCTCACATTGGAGGATTTGCAATTGGATTTGCAACTGGATATCTATACAAGAAAACACACAGTTCAGACTATACATATGGAACCAGATACGGTTACAGACCTGATTATTGAAAGAATAAATCGCTGAAATATTTTCAACAATGTATGCCTTTGATTACAGTATCAATGTATCCTGGTAGAACCCAGGAACAAAAAGACGAATACGCAAAAGCAATAACAAAATCAGCAGTAGAGATTCTAAAAACAAAAGAGAATCACGTAATTGTTGTTTTTGAAGACAATCCTAAAGAAAATTGGTTTTTAGCTGGAAACCAACTTTAATTATTTTTAAAAATATTTGACTGGAAAATATCCCCCCAGTCAAGGGGTGACATACACACTATGGTCGGCTTGTATTGTTTAGAATAAATTTACATAATAACAAAATGGTACATTTGTCAGTTGTACCACAAGTTTATCCTTTTATTGCCATTTTAATAATTGATTTTATGAAAGTTGCAATAATTCAATTCAAAGCCTCAACTAACAAAGAAGTTAATTTAAAAAAAATTGTTGCATACATTTCAAAAGTATCTTCTAAAAATGCAATACTTTGTGCCTTCCCAGAATTTATGATGTTTTACACAAATTCATCTCAAACTTCAAAACAACTTGCAAGTTTAGCAGAAACAATTAATGGAAACTTTGTAAATACAGTTGCAAAATCTGCTAAAGAAAATAAAATTCAAGTGGTAGGATCATTTTATGAAAAAAGTAGAAAGAAAGATAGAGTTTTTGATACTGCATTTGCAATTGACAAATCTGGCAAGATAATCTCCACATATCGTAAAATCCACCTCTATGATGCTTTAGGATTCAGAGAATCAGATAAGATGATCTCAGGCTCAAAAATTTCAAAACCAATCAAAACATCTATTGGAAAAATAGGGATGATGATCTGTTATGACTTGAGATTTCCAGAAATATCAAGATCACTTGCAGTAGCAGGCTCTGAAGTTTTAGTTGCACCATCAGCTTGGGTTAAAGGAAACATGAAGGAAGAACATTGGATAACAATTAACAAAACACGTGCAATTGAGAATGGTTGTTATGTTGTTGCACCAGATCAAGTTGGAAATATTTATTGTGGACGAAGTCTAGTAGTTGATCCTTATGGAAAAGTTTTACTTGACATGAAAAAGAAGCAAGGAATCAGTTTTGTAAATATAGATTTGAATAAAGTAAAACAAACACGAAAAGTTTTGCCACTGTTAAAAAATAGAAGAACAGATGTTTATCCTACTTTTAAGGCTTAGTATTCCTGCTTTCACAATTAAAATTGCCACATTGTTTTATCCATTTTTGATTTCGTGAATAACGAAAAATTATCATTGGCCATTTACAAATATCACATGGTTTTTTAGTTGCTCTCATTCTTGCTTTTTGTAATAATGGCGATGATGCTTTACACCCACCATAAAAATTTGAACAACCCATGAATCGCTTTCTAGTTGATTTATTTTTGATTACCATCAATTCACCCAGTTTGCATTCAGGACATGGAACTAATCCATTTTTAGGAGAATTTGTTCCAAGAATAATGTATTTTTTTTCTTTTGAAGACCAAGAAAGAAATCCATTACTATCGAAATATTGAATTATTTCTTTTTTGAAAATGCTAGTTTTCGACTTTGTAGTTTTGACTGTGTGTCTTGTGATCGGTTTTTTGATCTGAATAGTCTTGACACTTGATCTTCCACTTGGCATTTTCTATGATATATTTACTGAAACAATTTTTATAGGGACTTGGGTCAGTAACATTTGTGGAAAAGGTTTGTGTTCTTGGCGCAGGCAGCACCAAATATGGAAAATTAGCTGATAGTATTGCTGATATTACTACTCAGGCGTCAGTTGCAGCCATAGATAGTGCAGGAATTTCACCTAAAGATATCAAAGCATCCTATATCTCAAACGTATTCGGCGTTGCAGACAAACAGGTACACATTGGTCCTGTATTGATGAGTAGATTAGGAATTCCAGATAAACCATCATTAACAATAGAATCAGCATGTGGTAGTGGCTCTGTTTCGTTTAGAGAAGCCTATGCAAATGTTGCAGCAGGAT
>JBOEHF010000095.1:0-4022 GCA_050633805.1 Candidatus Nitrosopumilus sp. | reverse complement strand
CTCAGAATGTCAATCCCGAATTTATGGAAGCTGTAGATGAAGTTCTATACATGAATGAATCGGGCAGTATATCAGCAGATGATGCATTATCAGAAATCATCGAAATTCATGAAGGATTTACAGGGTTGTACATTACCTCCGAAATCATTGAAGATGTAGGTATACAACTAAAAATCTATGATANNTGCAGAAGCTGCAATGTCTGACAGCAGTGTTCCAGTAATGAAAGAATTGCCACCAAATCATGTTGATATCCCAACAGGTTCTGGCATGCCAGGATGTGAAGTAGATGATTGGTGTTACATGCAATCTAATCTACATGTTCATGTTGGTGACACAGTAACATGGGTTAATTCTGACAACTTGCCACACACAGTTACTTCAGTTAGTCCTACAGGAGCACAAACACCTACACCTGAAGATGAAGATGGATTGTTTGATAGTGGTTTCATGTCTGGAGGCGATGAATGGTCACATACATTCGACGTTGAAGGGGAATACTACTACTATTGCCAATTACATCCATGGATGGAAGGCGAAGTAACCGTTCAATAGGAAATTTTTCCTTATTTTTTCTTTTTACTTTTTTGAATTAAGATTTTTTTTATTCTAGAAATTGTAGGATAGCTGTATCCACGTCTTCGATAATTTGCAATCATCATCTTCCAGTTTTTTAGTCTCCATTGAGCTTGTTCAGTAGTTACTGAATGAACTTCTTTCTGAATGATACTTTTTCTTCCAACCTTTAGAGTGCCTGCATCTTTGGCAGACCATCTATTTTTTGCAAATTTTAAACCTGTGAGGATTTCTGAAACAGGCATTTCTTTGAAATAGTCTTTTAGTTTTTTCAGTTCACTAGGTGTGGGTTTTTTTGAAATAGGTAATTCGATAGTCGGTTTTACCATAATGATCTAATTTGGGCATACTTTAAGAGAATCTTGCTAAAGGAGAATTAACAAAACATGATCATTTTTGATTATAATTCAACAAACATTTAATGTAAAATAACAGACATTGGAATTATGAAAGAACTCGTATTGAGTTTGATATTATTATCATTAGTTCCTGTTGCATTTGCTCAAGAGTATCCAGAATTAGGAGTTAAAGTTGAGGTTGTGGCAAACAATCTAACCATTCCTTGGAGCATAGATTGGTTACCTGACGGTACAGTCTTGTTTACTGAACGAAATGGAAATCTTAGAATTATTCAACATGGCATGTTGCTAGAAGAGCCTCTCCTCTCATTAAGTGTTGGAGGAATGGAAGGAGGAATGCTAGGAGTTGCAGTTGATCCAAAATATTCTGAAAATAATTACGTTTACTTGTATTATACATACAATGAACTGTTAACAACTAAAAACAAACTCGTTCGGTATCAACACTCAGATGGAAAATTGATCGAAGATAAAATATTGATAGATGGAATACCTGGTGGTCCTTTTCATGATGGAGGAAGAATTCAATTTGGTCCTGATGGAAAATTATATGTTACAACAGGGGAAGCAGGAATTCCAGATTTAGCACAAGATATGGATTCATTGGGAGGAAAAATCTTAAGAATAAATTCAGATGGTACCATTCCAAAAGACAATCCTTGGAAAGACTCACCGATCTATTCCATAGGGCACAGGAATCCACAAGGAATCGACTGGGATGAATCAGGGAATCTAATTGCAACAGAACATGGACCATCAGGGTGGAGAGGTATTGCACATGATGAAATCAATAAAATAATTGCAGGTGAAAATTATGGTTGGCCAGACATTATAGGCGATGAAAAAATTGAAGGGTTACAGAACCCAATTTTACATTCAGGTGAGGACACATGGGCACCATCAGGTTCGGAATTCTATTACGGAGATAAAATCCCACAATGGGATGAGAAATATTTTGTTGCAACATTACGTGGAAGTCACCTTCACATGATTAATTTTGATTTAGAAAATAATTCAGTAACATCACATGAAAAATTATTCCAAGATGAATTTGGAAGGCTAAGAGACGTACAAACGGGGCCGGATGGATTTTTGTATATTCTTACCAGTAATCAAGATGGAAGAGGAATACCCAAAGTAAATGATGATAAAATTTTAAGAATAGTTCCAATAGATCACAATACTTTATCTGAAAACAATGTATTTGACGAATCAAACCCAATAGATTTTAGAGAACCACGTGGGCATGTTGGCGAATTATATACTTTTGTAGGATTGAGTTTGGTCATAATAATTGGTTTTTTCATATACAAAAAATTGAAAAACAGAAAATGATCAGTTTGAGAACATATTGAGAGAATCTATTTTTAACAATTAATCGGTATGTTAGAATTTTTACAGATCGTCATATACATGCCAAATCCAATAATTATTGCAGCAAAAGCGGCCAATGGCACTAGAAGAAAGAAATTGGTTTTACGACCCATATCAAGTTCCAATTGAATTGCCTATTAAAATTGTCAGTGTTATTCTATAGTAATAGTAAAGGTTCCAACTGTTTTTGGGTCTTGTAATTGAGTTACCATGCTACGAGGTAGTAAATCTGATGCTTTATCGCATTTTACAGCAAGAGTTCTTGGACAAATAAAATCACTTTTTCTAATAACAATGTCTTCAGTATGGGTTAGAATAAGTTCAGGATGACCTTTTCCTTCTATAACAAAGTCATCGTCACCAACTTTGATTGAGAAAGTTACTTTAGATTCAGGATTTTTGAGTTTGTTTTTCAATTCTTCAGGCAGATCAGCACAACTAGACTTTGCATTAACTCCAACTATACAATCACCTTGTGGCGTGAGATGAGATTCTTTGGTTATTTCAATTGTTTTTTGATGGTTAGAACGAATATTTTCATGACCAGAAAATTTTATTTCAAATTTCATCAATCCATCACAAATTCAGTTTCAAATTAAGGTTTGATTCATTGTGAATCTAACGGCATAGGCTCCGATCAAAGTAATAACCAGTCACATTATTGGGCATGGTTTAAATTGTATAATCAAAGCATTTCAATCAAATGCTTCCTGCACAACAAGGTTACGACAGAGCAATTACAGTATTCTCACCAGATGGCAGACTGTACCAAGTAGAGTATGCTATTGAAACAGTAAGAAGAGGTACTGTTGCCGTTGGTATAAAATGCAAAGACGGTATTGTTATTGCAGTTGAAGAAAAACCAAGAAAACTACAAATTTCAGATACTGCTCAAAAGATTTTCCAAATTGATGATCATGTTGGAGTTGCTGCAGCCGGATATATTCCAGATGCAAGAAGCCAAGTAGACAATGCAAGATTCTTTTCTCAAAGTAACAAAATGATTTACGATGAACCAGTTGAAGTTGAAACAATTGCCAAACACTTGGCAGATCAATCTCAACAATACACACAGTATGCAGGTGTAAGACCATATGGTGTTGCATTAATTCTAGGAGGAGTTGTAAATAATACACCTCAATTGTATTTGACTGATCCTAGTGGAACATACATCTCATATGATGCAATTGCAATTGGTTCTCGCTCTGATCAAGTTACAGACTTTTTAGAAAAAACATACAATCAAGAACTCTCACTTGATGATGCAGCAACATTAGCTGCAGGAGGAATCTATCTTTCAAGTGAAGATAAAGAAGGAACAAGTCACATCAGAATGGCTTGTATCAAAAAAGAAACAGGATTGTATGAATTAGTTTCAGATGAGCAGATTACAAAATATGCAAATGCTGCTAAAGAAAAATACCCACACGAACAAAAATAATTATTTTAACTAGAGAGATTAAATTACATTGAAATTATCCGTAGCAATTCCACAGTCTTCTTTATCAGACGAATCGCTGAAAATTGATAAAACTAGAAAAATTTCGGTTTTAGCAAGAGCTTGTGCAATTTTTAAAATTGACACAATCTATGTGTATCAAGAAGGCAATAACAAATCAGAAGGAGCTTTATTGACAATGATTCTAAAATATTTAGAAACTCCACAATTTTTGAGAAGAAGGTTATTTCCTAAAATGAATGATTTAAAATTTG
>JBOEHF010000094.1:0-16058 GCA_050633805.1 Candidatus Nitrosopumilus sp. | reverse complement strand
AACATGCCTTCCTATGTCAGGACACAATTATGGCAAGCAGTATCAAAGCTAGAAAGCATAAGAGAATAAATTCTCATTAACTGTGTAAATCATAATGAAAATTGAAGAATATCTAAAAACACTTCCAGAGAATTTACTTAGTGGTGAGGATGTTCAATTACATGAAAAATCATTTAGAAGTATTTTCAAATTTGTAGAATTGGGCAAAGATGATATTTTTTATCACTTAGGATGTGTAGACGAGAAAGGAATTGAATTAGCCATTAAAGAATTTAATGCAAAAAAAGCAATTGGTGTTGATAACAATTCAGAAAAAATTAAGAATGCAAAAAAAAATCTTCAAGAGAATCATATTGATGCCGAATTAATTTGCCAAAATATTGAAGAAGCAGATATTTCAGATGCGTCAGTAATTTTATTCTGGTTTACTGATGAAGAAGTAATCAACAAAATGTTGGAAAAATTTCAAACACTCAAACCAGATACCAAAATAGTTACAATTTGGGGGCCTCTTCCAGATTGCCTTCCTGATAAAGTGGACTTTCCATACATCATCAACAAAGTTCCTTTCAAAAAAGCACAAAATATGCAAGAGCAATTATTAGCAGTTTTTGGGGTTAAATGTGTAGATTTTGTTACAGCATGGGAGTTTGCAGAAAGATATACCAAAGTAATAGGAATGCCAGAAATCAAAAATGATCGCTTTTTGACAATTATTCAGACTTTAGTGATTTGGATAAACGCAAAAAAACTAGGAGTTGTGTGTGGAGATGAAATCCCAGAATCCATTAAAACCTATATCAGTATTATGAAGATGCATTTTGATATTGATTTTGGTTACCTATTAGAAGAATAATCCATGTAATCCTTTTATTTTGTTTTTTTGTAAAGATAGCATGGAAAGCCGATTGAACATCAACGTTTCCGCAGTAGATTATGATAAAACTAGTAAGGCGTTAACTCATCAATTAGCACTTTTGGAGGAAATGGTTCATGGAGATGAAGATTTTGTTATGACAGATTCAGAGTTTGCATTTGGTTGGCACTTTTTTGTATTAAGTGTAAATAAATCACTTATTGAAAAATTGGTTGAAATGATGGGGCCAGATTTTGAAAAACTAAAAGGGAAAAGCACCGATAAGAAATTTTTGGCATGGTTATCAAAAAACATAGAACCCAAGTCACCCAGATTCAAACTAGCTGTCAAAGAAGAAATGGAATCAAGTAAGTTCGGAATATTTTAAAATGATAGAGGGCCCTCGAGGGGAATCGAACTCCTGTCCGAGGATCCACAATCCTCTATACTAACCACTGTACTACGAAGGCCACAAAGAATGAAATTTGTTCTGCCAGTAATAATCTTTAAGATTTTGTTGAAAATTGGGCTGTAGATTTATTATTAACTATGTTTGAGTCAATATATGCGAAAATGGTGGATTGCAATGGGAATTTCCATTGTTCTGGTCTATTATGGTACCAACTATTTGCTCCCATGGGTACAATGAATAATTTTTTCAAATTAGATTAGCTTCAAATAAAACCCAGAAAATTTTCAATTAAACATAATTTTTATGCGACATTATAGCGATCGCTTTAAATTTGTTAGATTAGGGTATTTTTCGACATGAGAAAAGGATTCATCACAAACAGATTACGATCCAGTAGAAAATCAGTAGAAACCTCTATTGAGAATAAGATTGAAACCATTCAGGGAGAGAAATTTGTATGGATTGATATGCTAAATCCAGATAGAAATGATGTTGAAAAATTAGCTGAAAAATACAACTTCAATGCATTAAACATTGAAGATTGTATGACAAAATTTGAGCTTCCAAAATTTGATAGTTATGATGATCATTTCTTTGTAATTCTTCATTTTCCACCATTAGCGCAAAAAATTGGAATATCAAAAAACAGTCAATTGTCAATATTCGTAGGAAAAGACTTTCTAGTGACTGTTCATCAAGGAGATCTTAAACCATTAGTAGAGTTAGTCGATACTTGTAAATTAAATTCAGATCAACAAAGAAGAAACCGGCTGTTAGGAAGATCATCAGGGTTATTACTTCATGAAATCTTAGATATCTTAGTAGATGACCTATTACATACATCAAGAAAAATTATTGCAAATCTTGATGAAATTGAAGACAGAGTTTTTGATGAAACAAAACCAGTAGCAAGGAATATTGCCTTACTTAGAAGAGAAATTAACAGATTAAGAAGAATAGCAAATCCATTAAAGAAATTTGTTTTGGAAATAGCAAAAAATGTTAAAAGATTTTCAGGAAGTGATGAGGATGAGCTCATATTATTCTATGATGACGTAATTGACCATATAGACAAAGTGATTGAAACATTAGAAGAGTCAAGAGAAACTATGGAAATTTACAAAGATACAGACTTTGTGTTAAGTACTGAAAAAACAAACAAAGTTCTTGCAGTATTAACCATAATTTTCACATTAGCAATTCCATCTACCGTAATTGGTACATTTTATGGAATGAATGTAGATTTACCAGGGGGGATTGGAAGTAATTTGATGATTTTAGGACCATTTTCAACATTCATTATTATAATTATTGCTTCTGCGATTCCTGCAATCATGATGTTTACATATTTTAAGAAGTTGGGCTGGATTAACAGCTAAAATTCAATTTCCAGATCTATTCATAAAAATGAGATTAAATAAATACAAGATAATTTAACTTAATGTGTGGGTAAAATCAGAATTAGAACTGGAAGAGGTACAGGAACTATTGAAGTTGATGAAGATGCTTCAAAATGGTCTGGAGATGAATTTAGAAAAATCCAAGAGGCAAGAAAGAAAGCAGCAGCAGGTAAAATGGTTCACACAGGTAGGGGAACTGGCTCAAAAAAATTAGGAGATATGCCCGATCCTAAAGCAAGGCCTTCAACTGAAGGAATGACCAGGGTAACAGGTAGGGGAACTGGTTCAAGAAAAAGCAGGAACAAAGGTTCTTCATAAAAAAGCATCAATTTTTAATTTCTAGTGTGATCTTTAGGATTTCCGTCATATTTTGATATCAGGATTTCCAGATTTTAGCTTGTCCCAATCAGCTAAAAAATTTTCCAAACCGATTTTTGTTAATGGGTGTTGTAGCATTTTATCCAAAACTCCAGGAGGCAATGTGACAACATCTGCTCCAGTTTTTGCAGCATCAACTACATGTACTGGATGGCGAACACTTGCAACAAGTATCTGAGTTTTAAAATCAGGATAATTTTTAAAAATTTCTTTGATGTCTTTGATTAATTGCATTCCATCTTGTCCAATATCATCTAATCTTCCAATAAACGGACTGACATATTTTGCACCAGATTTTGCAGCAAGTAAGGCTTGATTTGCAGAAAATATCAATGTCACATTTACAGGGATTCCTTCTGATGAAAGGGATTTACATGCTTTGAGACCGTCAGGAGTCATAGGAACTTTAACTACAACATTTTCTCCATATTGGCGAAGACGCTTACCTTCTTCAATCATTCCAACATATTCAGTACTAACAACTTCTAAACTTACATCACCTTTGATAATTTTTGTAATCTCTTCCATAGCATCCTTTGGATTGCCACCTTCTTTGGACATTAGTGAAGGATTTGTGGTAATGCCATCCAACAATCCCATGTCATTGAATTTTTTAATTGATTTAAGATTTGCAGTATCTAGAAAAATTTTCATAATTTACTCCTAATTTCTTTGACTTGTTTTGCCATATTAAAAGATGTTATTCCATGTTTTTCTAAGAGTAATGGAACTTCGTTGTCTCTAGCAGATTCTCCAAATATATCTTGGGCTCCAATTCTCTTTATCGGTACAGGATAAGATTCAGAGATAGATTCGGTTACTGCAGATCCCATTCCACCTAAGATATTATGCTCTTCAGTTGTTACAATACAACCAGTTTCTCTAGCAGCTTTTTCTAATAATTGACTGTCAATGGGTTTAATCGAAAACATATCTAAAACTCTACAAGAAATTCCTTCTTTTTGTAAAGATTCAGCAGCTTCTAGAGCCATTCTAACTGTGATTCCACATGCAGCAATGGTACAATCAGAACCATCTCTTAATGTAATTCCTTTTCCAATTTGAAATTCCTGAGAATCAGAATGAACCAAAGGAGTTTTAGATCTTGCCATCCTCATATAAAATGGCCCATATTCTTTTGCCATTAACGGAATCAGTTTTGAAACTGCAACAGTATCTGCAGGAATAAAAATACGGAAATTTGGAATAACTCGCATGATTGCAATATCTTCAATGGTTTGATGTGAACCGCCATCAGGCCCCACTGAAAGACCACCATGAGATGTAACTAATTTTACGTTAAGGCCCTTTTTTCCAGGAGGTGATGGATAAGCAATATTGTTTCTAATTTGATCAACGGCTCTTCCAGGTAAAAATATCGCATAAGTACTTGCAAAGGGAATTTTTCCAGATGCTGCCAATCCTGCTGAGACAGTTACAAGATTTGCTTCAGCGATTCCAACGTTGAAGAATCTATCAGGGAATTCTTTTCCAAATCCTGAAGTTTTTAGAGAATTAGTTGTATCTGCACCTAAAACAACAACATTATGATTTTCTTTTCCTAGTTGAATTAACGATTTAGAATATTCTGAACGCATGTCAGTCATTATTGGATCATTCAAAGATATCCTGCCTCCTGTGCAATTTTCTTAATTTCTTCTTGCTTTTCTCCAATAACATGTAAATCAATCCATTTTCTTACTAATTCAGAGCCACCCAATTCATTTGCTTTATCAAGCAATCCGCGTCTTCTAGATTTCAAAACTTCAGTTCTGAAATCTCTAATAGCAGATCTGACATCTTGTTGTCCAATTATTGCACCGCCTCCAACAAATGCACGTGCACCATCAGCAAAGACAGATCCGATATTTTCAAGATTTACTCCCCCATCAGCCTCAATATAGCCTGTAAAATTGTGTTCTTTTAGAGTAGAATTCAATCTAGACATTTTTCCATGTGTTTCTTCAATGTATTTTTGACCAGATTTACCAGGCACTACGGACATTACAATCAGCTGATCAAGGGATTGTAGGAAATTGTAAGACCATTCAGGTAATTCAGTCTCAGGATTTATTGAGAAACCAACTCCAACTTGATTTTGCTTTAACAAATCATGAATTTCACCAAAACTAGATTCATCAGTAACTTCAGCATGAACGGTAATTATGTCACTACCAGCATCAATGTAATCTTTAACATGTTTTACAGGTTCATTAATCATCAGATGAGTATCAAATGGAATTACAGTCAAAGGTCTTAGTTCTTTGATTTTAGTATGATCAAAAGTTTTTGTTGGAACAAACTGTCCATCCATTACATCAAGATGAATGTAGTCTGCTAGACCAGTTATACATCGTTTAATTTCATTTTCTAAATTTGTCATGTCACCTGCAATTATAGAAGGAGAAATCATGAATTGTGAGTCTAGTTCTAGATTAATTATTGGAACAACATCAGAATCAGGTGCTTTCCCATGCCATTGAGGATTATCTTCCATATGTTCTACTGATTTTCCTTTAATTGTTCTAGAAATAATTATGGTAGGAACTCCTTTTGTTGCATTTGCTTTTGCAATTGCTGCATCTATCTGTTCAACTCTATGTCCATCAATTTCAATTACATTCCAACCAAATGATCTCCACTTGTCTCCAGTTTTCCATCGTGAAGCATCTTTCCACATTTCAGAAAGATCATCTCCTTCTAATTTTTCATCAAGAGGCATTATTTTTTCAGTGTAAGAGTCTTGTTGAATGAAATTTCTATCAAGAAAAGCTGTAAGATTATCAACGTTGTATTTTGAAGCAGTCATAGCAGCCTCCCAGACTTGACCCTCATCAGATTCCCCATCGCCAATAACTGTATAGACATGATGATTTTTGGAATCTATTTTTGCAGCAAGTGCAATTCCTATAGAATAGGATAATCCTGTACCTAGAGAACCACCGCAAAACTCGATGCCGGGGCATTTAAGATCAGGATGACCTTGCAATTTACTGCCAAATTTTCTTAGGGTTTCAATTTCAGATTCTGGAAAATATCCTGCAACTGCCATATTCGAAAATAATCCAGGTGCAGCATGTCCTTTTGATAGAACTAATCTATCTCTATCTTCCCATTGAGGATTCTTAGGATCAAATTTTAGATATTTGTTAAACAAACATCCTAAAATTTCTGCCATAGAAAATGAGCCCCCAGGATGACCAGATCCAGCTGCGTTGGTTCCTTTAATGACTAATTTGCGAGATCTCAAAATATTTTTCTTAATTTGATAATAGTTAAGCCCCATCTGCTTCATTATCCCCATAAATTGAATAAAAATCTACTTGAGGAAATTACTAATTTGACAACTCCAAAGATCAGAGATCTTAAAAATTTAAAAAATCAAACTGTCAATGATGATTCTACTTTTTTTAACATAAATTTCAAAAATTTGGCAAGAGGTTTTTTTACTCCATGTTTTGCATTCCATTCCTTTACAATCTCATCATAGAATTTCCATTCAGATTCATCTTTCTTAAGATGTATAGACATCATTTTTTTAAATTCTGAAATATCCCAATCTACTGGACACATGATATTATCCATCTGAATTAACGTTCCATTTTTCATTGCAAAAGGATATGATTTGCATACTCCGGGCTTGAAATCATTTACTGTACATCTAAAGACATCTTTATTTTCTTCAAGGAATTCACAACCGCCATTTTTTTGTTTTAACGCTAGATCAATCAATCCTTCCCTTACATTGATTCCCAAAGAATAGTCCTTTGCACCATAGATCTCTAAAAATTTCTCAGCAGGCATCCCCAATCCCATTGAGAGTCTATAAACATCATGAGCATTGACAAAAATCACATATTCTTTACAACAATCTGTATGGCATGTAAAGCAGGGAAATTGGCTAGTCTTAATATGACTAGAATTAGGATTATCTACAGTTGACTTCATACATCATCAAAATGAATTGCAATTATATAATTTGTAAAATTTTAATTTGATCACTATCAAGTAATTGTATGAATTTTAGAAAAGACGTTCCAATTGTATTATTTGATAATCAGTGTTATTTGTGTACAAAATTTGCAAAAACTGTAAATTTCTTTGCCAGAGGCAAAATCACAATGATTGGACATTATTCAGAACTTGGAAGAAATATTAGAGAAAGCATATTGGACAAGTCCGCATTAGACATGTTTTGGTTCATTGGTGAAAAAAAAGCATATGGTGGAAGAGCAGCCATATTTCCACTAATCAAATCAATTTTCTCTAGAAAAATAAAAAGATCAGCAATGTCTAAAATTAATGATGAATGTCAACAAGATTGTAAAACAGTTAAAGCTGTATTTGTTAGATCATCAAGTCTAATTACAAATAGCAAGATAATAGATCTATAGAAAATCTAAATAATGCTTTGAAAAATAGAATTCTACAATGAAGATTAAAACTGAAAGTTCTGTAAAGAAGAAAACAGATCTCCTATGTGGATTTGTATTAGAGAATTCGAACAAAGTTTTAGGATTACCAAAATTTGACACTAAAACAACATCTTCAATTAATCAATCTCTAAAAGATATGGAAGGAAAATTGGGGAAAATCAATGTAATTCCAATGCCTGGAAAGAAACCCGTGCAAAGAATCCTACTAGCAGGTTTAGGAAAAAAAGAGAATTTTACACAAGATACTATTAGATTTGTTTCAGGAAAAATTGCTCTAAAAGCAAGAGAACTCAAACTTTCGGAATTTTCAATAATATCACCTCCAAGTTTTGTAATAGAATCTATTTCAGCAGTCTCTCAGATTGTTGAAGGTACAAAAATGGCTCTATACAAATTTGAAAAATTCAAGACAGAAAAAGTTGAGGTATCTCCAAATCTTACCATCATTATTTCAAAATCAAATAAAATTTCAAAAGCAGTGAAAAATGCTGAGATTATTGCAGATGGGGCCATATTTACGAAAAGTATTGCCAATCTTCCTCCAAATGAGTGCACACCTACAACATTGGCAAACTTTGCTAAAACAATCTCCAAAAATAATAAGATGAAATGTACTATTATCTCAAAATCTGAATTAAAAAAAAGAGGGTTTGGAGGAATAACAGCAGTAGGTCAAGGAAGTAAAAATGAACCAAAACTGATGATTTTAGAACATAATGGAGGTTCAAGAAAAGAAAAACCAATAGTTCTTGTTGGGAAAGCAGTTACTTTTGACACGGGTGGGATTTCACTAAAACCTGGTGCAAATATGGACGAGATGAAATTTGACAAGTGTGGAGGTTGTACAGTTCTAGGCATAATGAAATCAGTTTCTGAGTTAAAGCTTCCAATTAACGTGGTTGGAATTGTTCCATCAGTTGAAAACATGCCAGGAGGGGAATCATATAGGCCTGGAGACATCATAAAATTGTATAGTGGAAAAACAGCAGAGATTTTAAACACAGATGCTGAAGGAAGATTGATTCTAGCTGATGCATTATCATATGGGGAAAAGCATTATTTGCCAAAAACAATCATCGATTTTGCAACTTTAACTGGGGCATGCATCATTGCCCTTGGAACCAATGTTGCAGGAATGGTAACAAACAATGAAAAACTAGCTGGAAAGATTTTTGATTCTTCTAAAAGAACAGCAGAAGAAGTTTGGGAATTGCCATTAAATCAAGACTATATGGATATGATAAAATCAGATGTTGCAGACATGAAAAATATTGGAATTGGGAGAGCGGCAGGAACAATTACTGCTGCGGCATTTTTGAGAAATGCAATTGAAAATACACCATGGGCACATATTGACATTGCAGGGGTTGCTTGGACACAAACGGCAACAAAAGAAAAATCATACAATCCAAAAGGTGCAACTGGATTTGGGGTTAGGTTGATTCTAGATTATCTGCAAAAACTCTAAGATTAGTAACCTCTACTGTTTCTGTCAGGTTTTCCAACATTTGGATTTCTCCATCCATGCTTTTCCATCATGTGATTCATTAGTCTAATGTCGTTATCACAAATTTCTCCACAAACAGAACAGTTTGGCATGAAATATTTTTGGGAAACTCGATATTAATAGATTGAAAATTAGAAAATGCCAGCACCGTTGCTTCCCAAGGGCTCTCGCATCTTAGTAGCACAACAGCGACGTCAGGTTTGACTTCCAAGTTCGGAACGGGATTGGGTCGCACCCTAACGCTATGGCCGGCTTGAAAATTAATGTCAAATTCTCATCTATTAACGTAACGCCAGGTTTGAAAAATGCTCAAAATAGGTATAAAACAAAGAAAATACCCGACTACAACATGACTCATAGGGTAGCAGTTTTAGATCAAGATCTTTGTCAGCCACAAAAATGTGGTCTAGAATGTATCAAATACTGTCCAGTCAACAAATCAGGCGCAGAATGTGTCATAATTAACGAAGAGTCAAAAAAAGCCCAAATTGATGAAGATATTTGCAATGGTTGTGGAATTTGTGTCAAAGTATGTCCATTTGATGCAATCACAATTGTGAATCTTGCAAGTGAGATAGCTACGGATAAAATTCATCAATATGGGATGAATTCATTTCGTCTTTACAAGTTGCCTACTCCAAAGAAAGGAGAAGTTGTAGGATTACTTGGCAGAAATGGAATGGGGAAGAGCACTGTTGTCAATATTCTATCTGGAAATCTTAAACCAAATTTAGGCAGATATGAAAATCCTCCAGAATGGGATGAAATCTTAAAACATTACAGCGGAACAGAGCTTAAACAACATTTTGAAAAGATTGAACAAAAACAAATCCGTGCATCAATTAAACCACAACAAGTACATCATATTGCACAAGCATTTGACGGAACTGGAAAAGAACTTCTCGATAAATATGATGAACGTGGTGTGTCAAGAGAACTAATCAAAGAATTAGGATTAGAAAACTCCATGGAGCAGAGTTTGAAGGAATTAAGTGGAGGAGAATTACAAAGAATTGCAGTAGCTGCTGCAGCATCAAAAGATACAGAGTTTTATTTTTTTGATGAGCCATCGTCATACAATGATGTTTTTCAAAGAACAGGTGTAGCTCGGGTAATACAAAATTTGGCAAGAATTGGAAAAAGTGTGATGGTAGTGGAACATGATCTTACATTACTTGATTTCCTAAGTGACTATATCGAAGTATTATATGGTGAACCTACAGCATATGGAATTGTTTCAAATATTCTATCAACTAAAGTTGGAATCAATGTTTTCCTTGATGGATATTTACCAAATGAAAATGTCAGATTCAGAGATAAGAAATTTTCCTTTGATGTATCGTCTTCATCTACGGATGTATTCCAAGAAGGAAGCGCAATTGTAACATATCCAAAACTGGAGAAAAAATACTTTTCATTTTCAGTAACAATTGAACCGGGTCAAGTAAGAAAAGGAGAAGTTTTAGGTATAATGGGTGCAAATGCTCTTGGAAAAACAACTATGATGAAGATGATTGCAGGAGTAGAAAAACCAGATTCAGGTAGTGTTGATAAAAAAATCAAAATAGCATACAAACCACAGTATCTTCAAAATGACATTGATATAGAAGTTATATCAGTATTAGACAAAGCAAATGGCAATCCAGTGGAAGGTAGTATGGAAGAAGAGCAGATACTAGAGCCATTAAAAATTAAAAAACTTTACAATAAATCAATTAAGAAGATTTCTGGGGGAGAATTACAAAAGGTTGCAGTTGCATCGTGTTTATTACAAAAAGTAGATTTGTACGCATTAGATGAACCTTCGGCATTTTTAGACGTGGAGGATAGAATTGCGGTCGCAAAATTTTTACAAAAATTTGTTCGTTCTTTTGGTAAATCAGCAATAATTATTGATCATGATTTACAATTAATGGATCTAATTTCTGATACAATGGTGATATTTGAAGGAGAGTCAGGTGCGGCAGGTCAAGCTACATCCCCAATGCTTAAAGCTGATGCCATGAATAGATTTCTAAAATCATTAGACATGTCATTTAGAAGAGATGAGAAAAGTCTCAGACCTCGTGTAAACAAACTAGAAAGTAGATTAGATAAAGATCAGAAAACATCTGGAAATTATTATTATAAAAAATGACTCGGATGTTAAAAAAAACATTAGAGAGTATTCTCACATTAAAAGAGAGTGATGAATTAATTTCTGCATTTGATCAGATTGGAAGTATAATCATTGTAAGGATTCCAGAATCTCTTTTATCAAAGAAAAGAATTATTGGAGAAACTTTACTAGACGAGGTAAAAATTGCTAAAAGTGTATTTTATCAAGCATCAGCAGTAGAAGGGGATTTCCGTACAAGAAATCTGGAGATTCTTGCAGGAGAAGACAATACTAGAACAGAATACAAAGAGTTTGGATGCAGATTTATTGTGGATGTCGAAAATGCATTTTTTTCTCCTAGGCTGTCTACGGAAAGAGAAAGAATCGCAAATTTGATTCAGGATGGTGAAATTATGACAAATATGTTTGCAGGGGTAGGAATGTTTTCCATAATGGCTGCAAAAAAGAAGAAATGCATTGTTTATAGTTTAGATATCAATCCAGTTGCATCAAATCTCTGTGAAGAGAATACTAAATTAAACAAGCTTGCTGGAAAGGTAATTTCAATTAATGGAGATGCAACAAAAATTATCAAAGAAAAACTAATGGATAAATCAGATAGAACATTAATGTTATTACCTGAAAGATCTGATGAGTTTTTAGAATCTGCAATCAATACAACAAAAGATGGAGGCATAATCCATTATTATTCACATATTCATGCAGATAAAAAATCAAATGCAAGTAAACTTTCAGAGGAACATTATCTTCAAGTTACACCAGTACGGTCAGAAATTTTAGATTCAAAAATTGTTAGAGCTGTAGGTCCAAGATATTATCAAACAGTAGTGGATGTAAAGATTTCCAAATAAATCATATTATGTGATTGATGCAGGTGAAGGTTTTGTTGTTGCCATAACATATCCAATCCATGCAACAACTCCAAGTATTCCTCCTGCAATCATCAATATAGACAACTGTAATACAATAGGACTCCATTCAGAGAGCATTAACAAATATGCATAAAGAAAAAATCCACCAATGCAAAGGATAAAAATAGTAATTCCCATTCCTTTGCGTTTGTCCATAATGTGGAATTTTTTTGTGAGTTATTTATTGGTTTGAACTAATCTAATTCAATTGCCATAAGATATGCATCTTCACCATCTCGATAGTACGTGTTTAATTGTTGTCTAATTACAAATCCAAGTTTTTCATATAGTCGAACAGCATCATTATTGCTACATCTTACCTCAAGATAAAATTCATCACATTTTCGAAGTTTCACACCTTTGATTGATTCTTCAACAAGTGCTTTTCCAATACCTTTTTTTCTATAATCATCAAGAACTGCAATAGAGACTACATGACCCTTCTTGACAAAACCCAATTTCTTAAAATTTGAAAAACCATATTCAGTTTTACACATAATATAACCAACATGTTTGCCTCCAATTTCTGCAACTATGAATGCTTCAGGAAGTTCCGCAAGTAAGCTTTCATAGAAATAATCAGAATAATGTTCAGGAAGAGTTTTCAAGTTAATTTCCATTACAGGAATCAGATCGCTAGGTTCTGTTCGTCTAATATTACAATCTCCAAGTTGTCTAAGAATAACTTGCATGTTATATGATTATGAGTATCAATATTTAATTTTAAACCAAAAGACCATTTAATGGAGAATTTATTCCTAAAAATGTGGAAGAATCATCACAAGAAGACGTTATTTCATTAGTAAATTCAATATTTCAAGTTAGTAATTTTACAAAAACAGAATTTTCGTTAGAATTTAGAATAGAAGATTTGGAATTTAAATCAAAATTTGAAGAATTGGCAAGAACATTAGAAATTATGAATTATGTTTGTAAGCTAGAGAATGTAGAAAATAACAAGTACATAATTATCCAGAAATTACCAGTTAGAAAGCAAAGGAAATGGTTAAAGTCAATATGGATCCCAAGAGTGCTCTTTGGAGTTGTAATTACTTTTGTCATGATTGATGGGTACTATAGAACAGAAGAATTCAATACCATTGCATACATCGGAGACCCTCTAGAGATGGCAGTGATATACACATTATCACTTTTGGGAATTTTAGGGGTACATGAATTAGGACATCTTATTGCATCTAGATATCATAAATTAAGTACAACATGGCCATACTTTATTCCAGGCATCCCAATATATGGACTAATTCCAACTTTTGGTGCAATTATCCAATCAAAAGGACTTACAATTAATCGAGAAATTTTATTTGATGTTGCTATTGCAGGTCCTATTGCAGGATTGGTAATTGCAATTATAGTTTCATTGTATGGTGCATATACATTACCAATTATAGAATCTACAGACATACAGCAATTCAGTGAAGATGGTGGAAATATCATAGGGTTGCCATTTGGGAATCCATTGCTATTTCAAGGTGCATTATCTGCGTTTGGGAAAGAATCACAATTTGTGTTGTATACTCCAGTATTGTGGGCTTCATGGATTGGGTTTTTGATAACATTTCTGAATCTACTTCCAGCATCTCAATTAGATGGAGGACACATGGCAAGAACATTACTAGGTGCTAAATGGCACAAATATGCAACATATGCGAGTTTAGGAATTTTGGTTTTGTTAGGATTTTGGATGTTTGCATTACTAATTCTTGCTCTAAGTTCAAGGAATCTTAGTGCAAATCCATTAGACGATATTTCTCCACTTACAAGAAATAGAAAGATAGCATATGTTGGGGTAATTTGTTTAGCAGTTTTATGTGCTCCTTTACCGGTAAATCTTTTAGCGCAATAAGGTTCGGGCACCATCTGTAACAACTACAGCTTTTTGTCGCATTCCTTGTGTTTTTAGAATATAATCCATAGAATACTTTATTCCCTGTAAAGAAATTACATCAAGCTTATTTGCATAAAATTCAGGAAGAATTGAAACCAAACCAATTTGAAAATTCTTTTGTATTTCTGAAAGGAATAACAAATCTTCCATTCCATCAATATATTTAGTTGGATTTTGTAATTGTTCCAAAGTTAATCTATCTTCAACATATTGTTGAATCGCATTAGAGCCTAAACCACTTTTACATTCAGCCACTAAAATAGCAAGACCATCTTTTTTAATCGCATTTGAACAATTCCAAAGTGAAGAAAGTGACTTACCAAAATTATCATTACTTGCATCTTTACCAGTACTAATTATCATTGTTTTATGTTGACCTACATCTTTGATTGAGTTAGATTCTAAAATTTTTGTGGCAGATAAAGTTTCCGAAGGATGACCAATAGAAAAATCAATTATGCCCTTGGAATTTGCAACTATTTCTATTCCTTGAATTTCAAAATTATTAGAGAATTTTTTTGCATCTTCCAAACTTTCAGTATATTGTCCAGGAGAAGGATAATTTCCATGTCTTTTTGCATATGCTGAAAGCATAGAATCTAATCCAAATTTTTTGATTAGGCGAGTTGAGATAGTTTCATATCCAAATAGCCCATCAAATTCCATTTCAGCTAAAAATACAAGATTTGAATTTGAAATATCAGTATCATCAAATTCGTTAATTGAAATTCCTTCAGGTAATCCTGCTTGGACCAGATTTAGAATTTTTTTTTCAGTTAAAATTTTTGGAAAAGGTTTTGATTTTTGTTCACACAAAGTAAATAATGATGAAACAATTTTTTGAATGGCTTTGGAATTATGCAAAACTACTAGTTCCATGGGTTTTGATAAATCAAGCGTGTTAAGTTTTTCATTAATTTTGGAATCATCTATAGTTTTACCATCAGAATCAATTTTTTGCTCTAGATTTTCTGCCTTTATATCCAAAACAACATCAGTACCACCATAATTCAACCAAATTTCAGGCATAATTGATTCATAATACAAACCAAAATAAATCCAGTGTAGTTAATTTTGATATGGAATTTGTAAAAGAATTTGCAATATTTTTGCATCAAAAGGGCATCATAAAATTTGGAGACTTTACTCTTGCTAGTGAGAAAAAGAGTTCATACTATATAGATCTAAGATTAGTGCCAAGTTATCCTCATGAGTTCAGAAAAATGGTAAAATATCTTGAAAATCAAATTACACAAAATATAGGGTTAGATGAATTTGATTCTATTGTTTCTGTTCCAACGGGAGGTTTAGTAATTGCATCAGCACTAGCAACAGAAACTATCAAACCTCTAATTTATGTTAGAAGTAAACCAAAAGATTATGGCACATCAAAATCAGTTGAAGGAAAAATCTATGATGGAATGAAAACAATTATGATAGATGATGTTGCTACTACGGGAGGTTCAGTTGTAAATGCAATAAAATCACTAAAAGATGTTAATATTTCTGTAAAAGACGCATATGTAATCATTAATAGAATGGAGGGAGCTGATGAGGCTTTGTCAAAATTAGATGTAAAGATGCATTCAATTTTGAATATTTTACAAATCACAGAAACATTGCAAGAACAGAATCTTATAGATAATAGTATTTTGGAAAAAGTAAAAAATCAAATTGGCAAATGAGTTTTGGCAGCTCAGACAAATGCCTTTCAATCATCAGTCAGATATAACTCTGATTCTTCATTGCAGCCAGTAAATTTTGGAGTAGGTCATTTTAAAACTAATGGAAATAAGATGGGCCCGAAGGGCTTCGATCCCTTGGCTCACCGGTTATGAGCCGGTTACTCTACCAAGCTGAGTTACGGGCCCTAAACAAATAAAATTTTTCTCAGGTATAAAATGTTATGAGATTAACAGTATTCTTCATAACAACTATCAAGCAACAGGTTTTGTGCAGAGATAGACTTGTCTGCAATCTCAATTAAATTGTTAGAATCAACGCAAGATTTTTCCAAGATATTTCTCCAAGATGCAGCATGTCGGATGTCGGCTTCAGTATGAAGTTTAAAGTATTCTGTAGCATCGTCGCTTGTAATTCCGTAGAATTCAGCTAATCCATCAAGCTTTGTTT
>JBOEHF010000093.1:3000-5018 GCA_050633805.1 Candidatus Nitrosopumilus sp. | reverse complement strand
CTGATGTGTGACCTCTCTTCATGTCCTGAAGTATCTTGTCACTTCCACTTTGGACTGGAATATGGATAAACTTGAAGACTTTGTTGTTTTCATAGGATTCTATTAATTTCTCTTTTATTCTTGGCATGTACATGGGATTCATCATTCCTACTCTTACCATAAAATCATCTGGAATTTCTGAAACTGAATTTACTAGCGTTGGCAAGTCAGTTCCAATATCAAAACCATAACATCCATTATCTGTAGATGTTAGCCATACTTCTTTACATCCTTCTTTGATTTCAGTTTGAACCTGTCTTACAATGTCTCCTAGTCTGTAACTAGAAAGATCTCCTTTAGATAATTTGGTCTGACAAAATGTACATTCACTCATACAACCACTTGCAATTTCTACTATTCCTACTATTGGGTTTAGTCTGATTTTTGGCAATCCTACCTTTGACAAATCTGAATCCTCTAATGCAATCTGTTTTCTTCCCTTTAGTGTGGAGTCAATTACCTGAAGGGTTTTTCCTAAAGAATTAGGGCCCAACATACTGGCCTTCTCAGTAAATTTTTCTACTGTATCTTTTTCTGCTTTTGGAAGACAGCCTGCAACTATCAATGGTTTTGATTTTAGAGATTTTATTCTGTGTATCATTTTGTTTGCAGTTGCATCTTTTACTGAACATGTTACAACTACATTGAGATCTGATTCGGATGAACTTTCAACTAAAGTATGTCCACCATTAACAATCAACCCTGAAATCATTTCAGAGTCTGCAAAACTTGCAGAACACCCATAGGCTTCTACAAATATTTTTGCCATGCTATGTTATCCAAANNAAAGAATCTATTTCTTTATCTTTCATTAAATTCTTTGATACAACTAATTCTCTAATGGTCTTTCCAGTTTTGAGTGATTCTTTGAATAGTTCTGCTGATTTTAGATATCCTATTTTTGGAGTCAGCAACGTGACAATTACTGGACTATTTTCAATGTCTTCACGTAACTTGTCTTTGTTTGCAGTTAGGCCATCAATTAGATTCGCAGAAAATATCGGTAGGAAATTCTTAAGCATGTCAGTTGATTCTAGCATGCATTTTAGCATTCCAGGTAACATGACGTTTAATTCAAACTGTCCACCTTGTGCAGCATATGATACTGCAGTATCATTTCCAATTACATTAAAGCAAATCATATTCATGCATTCAGCTAAAGATGGATTTACTTTTCCTGGCATGATTGAAGAACCTGCATGTACTGCTGGAATTCCAAGCTCAGCTAGTCCTGCAATTGGACCTGATGCCATTAGTCTGATGTCATTTGAAATCTTTCCTATTTCTAGTGCTATGTTTCGTAATGCACTAGATAAATTCACTACTGCAAATTTACTTTGTAATCCATGTTGCATATCTCTTTCTGGCTTTAGTGGAAGTTTTGCAATCTTTCCTAGTTCTGATATGGCAATTTTTCTATATCCTTTTGGTGTGTTTGCACCAGAACCTACAGCTGTTCCTCCAAGAGCAACATTTTGTAATTCTTTTTGTGCTGCAATAATTTCGTCTCGTGCTTTAGTAATTGATGTCACATAAGCTGCAAATTCACTACCTAAAGTTACCGGCAAAGCATCCATCAAATGTGTACGACCAATTTTCTTAAATGATGAAAATTGTTTTGCTTTTTTTGATAATGATTTTATTAAAATATTGATGGCTGGAATTGTTTCTTTTAGATTCATCAAAATTGCAACATGCATTGCAGTTGGATACGTGTCATTACTTGACTGTGACATGTTGACATGATCATTTGGATGCAAGAACTCATACTGTCCTTTCTTTTTATGCATCACTTCTAATGCAACATTGGATATTACTTCATTAGAATTCATGTTAAACGCCGTACCTGCTCCAGAATTTATCATATCTACTACAAACTGGTCAATGTATTTGCCAGAGAGTATTTTATCACATGCTGTAACTATTGCCTTTCCACGTTTAGTATCGATTGCTTTTGTTTTCATATTTGCAACTGCTGC
>JBOEHF010000093.1:2709-2962 GCA_050633805.1 Candidatus Nitrosopumilus sp. | reverse complement strand
GTTAAGGGCAATTATTATATAGGATTCGCGGTTGACGGAGCGTAATGAATAAACGCATTAGTATGCTCTTTACAATTGCAGCAATCGCTGTAATCGGAGCAGGTTTATCAGGAAGCACATACACACAAACCCAAATTGGTGGACAATCAATCGACATGTCACAAATGGATGTCGATGTGATGGAACAAATCCACAAAATGGGCGGTTTACAGCTTGTAATGCCTCAAGCATTCGCAGAAACTGATTGTGGTGT
>JBOEHF010000093.1:0-2655 GCA_050633805.1 Candidatus Nitrosopumilus sp. | reverse complement strand
GTGATGTTGTAAAAATGACACTACACATTCCAGATCATGAAGTTACTGGTCACGGTAACGACATGCATGCATCACAAATGTCATCATCTCACTTTGAATCCGTTAATCCGGGTGAAACAAGTCAGTACTGCTACATTGCTGAATCTGCTGGTGTCTTCAAATACCATTGTTCTGGTGTTAAACTAATTGGTATGGACCAACACGTACTTTCCGGCATGTACGGAATTGCAATCGTTGATCCAGCTAACGGATACAAGAAATTAATGGTTGAGAAAACCAGTGGAAGCGGTGAACTTGACAGAAAATTCTATGATGCAGATGCATTAGAGTTCCAGCTCCAATACAATCAATTGTACCTAACACCTGAAGGCAACTATGATGCCGGCGCAATGTTCAAACATCACAACACTGCAACAGTTGTTAACGGAATGCAATTTGGTTATGTACCAAACATGGCTCATAACTTACTCGTCAATGGTGATACAAACAAAAACATCTTTGTCGCACAACCATGGAATGGACTTGAACACAAGCAATACCAATCACAACTCTTGTTTGTTGAAAATGATCAACACGTAAGACTATTCATTGAAAACCAAGGTAACGAACCAGTTTTCTTCCACATTGTAGGAGAAATCTTGGATAGAGTTGTCCAAGGTAACAGAGTACAATCCGCAGCAACTGAAACATGGTTACTCGGTGGCTCACAAGGAATGATTGTTGATTTGGTCTTTGATGAACCAGGTGCATATGCAGCAGTAAACCACGATTATGCAGCAATTTACACTGGCGCAGCTACAGTATTTGTAGCAGGTGACCCATTCGGCTTGAACCCAGTTCTAGTTGAGAAAGGAGTTATCCCAGCACCAGTAGCATCTTATGCATATGCTTTAGGCAATCCAAGTGATGCTGTCCCACCAATGGGAGCAAACAGTATTGCTCATCCTGCACTAAACATTCACGGTTTGATGACTGATAACGTAGCTTCTGAAATGCAAGCAAGTGGCGATTATGTCGCATTATGGGAAGTAATTCCTGTAGTAGCAGAAATCCTAACTTCTTGATAATATAACATCTTTTTTTCTTTTTATTTTCTTAATGAATTATATGCCGTTGATCATTTTCTCTGTTTATGGGATTTGAAGACTCTGTACTAATTTGTGATGAAGTCGATCCTATACTAAATAAAATTTTGATAGATAATGGCCTAAAAGTTTCATATGAGCCTGAAATTACTCCTGAACAAATTCTTGAAAAGATTTCAACTTTTAACATCATCATTGTTAGAAGTAGAACTACAATTACAAAAGAAATGATTGAGAAGGCTGATAATTGTAAAATTATTGCTAGAGTTGGAGTTGGATTAGATAACGTTGATCAAGAATCAGCCAAAGCTAAAGATATCCGTGTGATTAATGCTGTTGAGGGTGCAATGAATGCAGTTGCTGAACTAGTTTTAGGATTAATGCTGTCTCTTGCAAGACAAACTGCAAGAGGTGATAGAGCAATAAGAAATGAACAATGGCTCAAAAAGGAACTCAAAGGAACAGAACTTCGAGGAAAATATTTGGGAATTATAGGTTTAGGAAATATTGGAAAAAGATTGGGAAGACTTGCTCGTGCATTAAACATGAATATTATCGGTTATGATGTAATGCCAATTGATGAGGAATTTGCAAAAGAAGTCGGTTTGATGAAAGCTGATCTGAATACTTTGTTACAAAGCTCTGATTATATTTCAATTCATGTTCCTCTTTTAGATTCAACATATCACCTTCTAGATGCAGAAAAAATGTCCACTATGAAAAAGACTGCAAAAATTATCAACACTTCTAGAGGTGGGGTTGTTGATGAAGATGCTCTTTACAATGCACTCAAAAATGGTACCTTGGGAGGTGCTGCCTTGGATGTATTTGAAAAAGAACCTGCCATTGGAACCAAACTGGCTGAACTTGATAATGTAATTCTGACTCCTCATATTGGTGCTCAAACAAAAGAGGCTCAATCCCTTGCTGCAAATGTAATTGCTGAAAAAATTATTCAGATACTACGTGGCGTAATTTAGTAGAATTTCTGCCTGAACTTTAAAAATAAGTAAAAAAGCTTGACTTTTACGTGATTTATTATCATCTCTTCATTTTTAACGTAAATTCGGAGGTCAAAATATGCCGATGAATAATTTTGCAGTAAAGGAAGTGCACTCAGAAAAACATATCAAACTACCTAGTACTAGTTCATTACTGAAAATCTCACTTGGATTAATCTTGTTTACTATGATTTCAACTGCACTAGTTTATGCAGAAACAATGTCTGTTGATATTGAAGGAAATTCTTTTGATTTTGAATATGTTGCAACTGGCTTAACTGTAACCAACGTTGAACCTGATCCAGGATTTGGTTCATTGTTATTTAATGTAGATGTAAATGATTCTGATGCTACTTTGAATCTGGTTTTAGAACGTTCATTCTTAGATTCCACTTTTGAAGGAGTCGATGATCCTTTCATTATCATTAACCAATTTGGTGAAGATTTGATCTTTACAGAAACTACTACTCTGCAAAGTAGAACTTTGAATATTGAATTACCTTTGGGAACTGTTGAAGTTGATGTGATAGGAACTTCCTTCAATAACCCTGTGGAGGAGCCATCGGTTG
>JBOEHF010000092.1:0-10847 GCA_050633805.1 Candidatus Nitrosopumilus sp. | reverse complement strand
GATGAAATACCTAGAATCTTTAATCCGAAAATCCACATGTCAGCAGCTGGACCGGGAGCACTAATGATAGAGTATGGCGGTGTTGCATACCAAGTAAAGTCTGCAAAGCCTAACCAGATGAGTGCTCCACCAGGAGGAATCATCCAAAATGCGATTGCGTTAAGTTTTGGATATGCCATGTCTTTGTATCTGACCATAATTGGAACATAGTAGTTACCAACTGCAGATGCAAATGGAATGATAAACAAGAAGATTAAGGTTGTACCGTGTACTGTGAAAATTCTGTTAAAGGTCATTGCATCAGTAATTATTTGTGCACCAGGCAAGAAGAGTTCTGCTCTGATTGCAAGAGCCAAGGCTCCACCTAAGAACAAGAATCCTAGTGACATTATCAGATAAAGTAAACCTACATCAGTGTGATGTGTAGAGAACATAATTTGCCAAATTGGACGTGGCTTTTGTAGTTCTAGTGTCATCAGTTAATCCCCTCAATTACAAATAGTGATAAAAGCGTTGTCAAGCCTTTGGATCCTCCACAATTAATGTTGCACGCATGTTGTAGTGAATTAATCCACAATATTCTCTGCATTGAATATCATGAGTTCCTGCATCAGTTGGGGCAAACCATACAGTGTTTACTCTGCCTGGGATTGCATCCATTAAAACGACATAGTCGTGAATGTTAAAAGCATGATTAACATCTGTAGAGACTATTTCAAATTTGTAAGCTTTGCCTGCTTCAACATGTAGTTCTCCAATTTCTTTTGTTCCATCCTCATGCTCAAAAGTCCAGAACCATTGTTGACCAGTTACAATAATTGTTTCAGCATCTTCTGGAACGTGTTCAACTAGTCTTTCTGCTTCCCAAGCTTCTGCTCCTACCCAACACATCAAAGCTACAACCACACCGATGTAAATCCATTCAGGCCAGTTAGAGTGTCCACCCATTATTACCAGTCCGTGCCCTCATAAGGAGTTGGTTTAGCTTTAGGATGAGATTCTCTGAATCTCCAACATTGCCAAATCATTGTTCCAGATACTACTGCACCCACAGTAAATCCGACTGTCATTAATCTATAAAATAAATTCCAAATTACTACTCTACGATCAAGATATTCACCTGGTTCATCGCCAGCAGCAAATGCCAAGTCTATAGCTGGAATTAGCATTAAACCGCCCAATACCAAAAATAATCCAACGAATTGCTTCATAGTGATTGAAAGACGTGGCCTATAATTTCTATTTAAGGGTTTTCAAGATTACTAACTACCAACCCTGATCGAACCGAGAAGGGTGCATTACATTTAGTCCAGAAAGAGAGAACTTTTGTTCTTTTTCTCTAAAGATATTCAGGGATGCATTTGCGATGATTAGTTCAAAGAGGTTTGTGGGAGATAGATCAACAATGGTTGAAAGCATTGCTTTGATAGGATCCATGTGGGTTACTAGGACGATATTTTCATCAGGATGTTTTTCAGTCACATGCTCAACTATTCCTAAGACTCTTTTTTTGACTTGATCAAAAGTCTCTACTCCATTATGAGCTATCTCTAATTCACCTTTGTAGAATTTCATAAAGACATTACCGTGATTGGTAAAAATTGAATCGTATGGCATTCCAGTAAACTTTCCCATATCAAGTTCGATTAATCTATCATCAATTGTAACATCAATTGAATTATGTTTTCCAACAATTTCTGCAGTATGCTTTGCTCTTTGAATTGGACTAGAATAAATTGCTGAGACATTCATGTGTTCAAGTAATTCAGCAGTATGTTCTGCTTGTTTAATTCCAGTTTCAGTTAATGGAACTCCTTCTGTTCTGCCAGCTAGTATTCTTTCAGTGTTATTTTTTGCCTGTCCATGTCTGAGGAAGATAATCTGTCCCAATTTGATCGAATTTCAAATAGAGATAATAATAACATTGTCAGATAGATAATCATGAAAGTAGGAATAATTGGAGGAACTGGTGGAATGGGCAAAGGATTTGCTTTAAGATGGTCTCAAAACAATGACGTAATTGTTGGATCTAGAGATGCTGCAAGAGCATCCGAATCAGCTATGGAGTATACTAATCTTGCAAAAGAAGCATTTGGGGAAATTAAAGGATCAATAACAGGAAACGATAATGTTTCAGTTGCAAAAGAAAGTGATGTTTTGATTTTATCAATACCATATGAGAATATTGATTCTGTATGTTCAGGAATATTATCAGAGGTTAAAGACAGTTGTGTTGTAGTGTCTCCAATTGTTCCAATGACAAAAACGGATGTTGGATTTGAGTGTGTTTCAATCAAAGATAACAAACCGTTCTCATACAAACTTGTTTTAGAACATATGAAAGACAAATCAAAACTCGTTTCAGCATTTCATGTAATTTCTGAAAAGAAACTAATCAATCCAACACTAGAACTAGATTATGACATCTTTGTATGTGGGGATGATAAAGAATCAGTACAAGTTGTTAATGGTTTGATTGATGAAATCAAGGGCCTGAGATCAATTTACTTGGGGCCAGTTGAACTATCATATCTTGCAGAAATGTCTACTCCGTTGTTACTTAATGCAATGATTAGAAACAAGATAAAGAATCCAGGCATCAAAATCATCTGAGTCTCATTTATCATGAGTCATGAGTATTACAGACGAGGTAGAAATTGGTTTACAGCCATGGGAGTGCTATTTTGTTTCATGGGTGGAGTTGTCCTTATTCAGCAATTATTGGTATGGGGAATTGATTTTGTTGAAGAATTTTTGTTTAATGCCGAATTTACAAATGAAAAAGTTTCTGTAGTCATGATAGGTTTTGGTATTTTTATGATAGCATTGGGATTTAGAAAGCATGAACAAAAGAGATGAGTTTCTAAAAGAACAGAAAATATTACATTTATCAACAATAGGTAAAAACAAGACTCCACACATTTCCCCTGTTTGGTATAGGTATAGTGGAAAAAAATTCCATATTGGAACAAATACCAACAGACAAAAAATTAAAAACTTGGAAAAAAACAACAGGGTTTCATTTTGTGTAGATGTGGGAATTAACGCACCCAATATTTTTGGTGTGATGGGACAAGGGAATGCCAATCTAATTTTAGAGAATGCCAAAGTAAAATCAATTGCAAAAAAGATTCTGTTACGATATTTCAAATCTTTAGAAAACAAATCTGCAAAAGAATTGCTAGATGATACTGACTGTATTATCGAGATAATTCCAGATAAGGTTACAGTTTGGAACTATTAACTAACAAATTCTTCAATTTTGTTCATTGCTGAATCTAAAATTTTAAGATCAGGAAGGTAAACCAGTCTGAAATGTCCACTGCCGTATTGGTCACCAAAACCAGAACCATGAACAGTTAGTACACCTTTTTGCTCCAACAATTTTGTTACAAATTCTTTGTCAGTTCCAAATCTATTATCTTCAATTTTTGGAAATGCATAAAATGATCCTTTCGGATTAGAACAAGACAATCCAGGCATTTCATTTAGTCTTTTTACAACAAAGTCTCTATGTTTTTTAATTTCTGAAACAAAGTTACCAATGTAATCTTGTGGTCCACAAAGAGATTCTAAAGCAGCGTACTGAATTGGCAAACTAGTTGCAATTCTAACTCTAGCTAGTTTAGGAAGATGTTCTCGTAATTCAGCTAGTTGTGGAGATTGATTAAATGTAATGTACCCAATTCTCCAGCCAGACATGAGATGAACTTTGGAGAATCCATTAAGAACAATAACTGGTGAATCTCCAGCAACTTTACCAATTCCAACAAATTCTTCATCAAAAACTATTTGATCATAAATCTCATCGCAAATAATGTAAAGATTATGCTGGTTTGCAATATCTACTAGTTCTTTGAGTGCTTTTTCATTAAATACAACACCAGTAGGATTGTTTGGGCTGATCAAACAGATAGCAACTGTCTTTGGAGTAATTTTGGATTTAATATCATCAATGTCAGGAGTTGAATTATTCAAATCCACTGCAAATTCTACAGGAATTCCTCCGTGTAATCTAACGTATGAAGCATATGGTGGATAATAGGGTCCAGGAAGTAATACTTCATCACCTTCTTCAACAATTGAGGAGATTACCATATCGAGTCCTTCTGAGACCCCATTTGTAATTAGAATATCATCGGCAGTTATGGATAGTCCTTTGGCATTTTCTTTTTTAGCAATCTCTTCTCTTAATTCCAAGAGACCCTCAGATGTAGAATAGAAATTGTCACCTCTGTTAATTGCATCAATCAAAGCTTGCTTTACATTTTGAGGGGGTTGAAATCCAAATTGTACAGGATCGCCAATGTTGAGATAATCAATTGGAATTCCTTTTTTTTCTACTTTTCTAGCGGCAAGAACAATATCTCGTATTGCATATTCAACTCCAACTACTTTTTTTGATACCTTCAAAGTATCTAGACAGATATTTAGGCCCGTTAAATTCTTACTTGTTTGGACTCGTTGCACAGTCTGGATAGTGCGAGCGGCTTCGAACCGCTAGGTCGAGGGATCGAAGCCCTCCGAGCCCTTTAGATTATCTTATTAAGTAAATAATTTCTCAGCATGATGAAATGAAAGTATCATCATTCAAACTAGGATTGACATTAGTGATTGTAGGAATAGTTTGGACAGCATTCATTTTTGATGAGACTGAAAAAAGTTATGATTCAATTATGCTCAAAGAATCAGGCTCATTTCAAACAAAACAAGAATTTTCGGGTATAGATATCGGATATTTCAAATTATACATGCCTGAATTCTCAGGAGAAGAAGTATTTGTTCAGATTTTAGATACAAAAGAAAATGTGATTCAAGAAGAAATAGTTCAAACAAGAATGTCAGTAGGATATTTTGATTTTGATAAAGATGGAAAATATACGATAAAAATTACAAACATTGCAAAAAATCCCATTAATTTAGAAATTGAATTTGGCAACACAAGCTCTCAGAGAATGTATCCATCAGGAATAATGATATTTGTCGGTGCTGTAATTATGATGATTATGTCATATTTGAAAATAAAAAATTACAAGATAGAGCAACCAGAAGAAAATATTTCATAAATTTGAATACATTGAATAGTGTGCCCGAAAAACAATACAAGGTTAAAAATTAGCCAAGTTGTAAAAAACAAAAATGCTACTATTGAGAATGGTAAAAACAATTTCAGTTTTGTATGTTCTCTGTTTTTCAAAATTAGTACAGCCCCCAATGATGCAAGTACTAGTCCTAATTCTAGTGGTTGATGAGACCATGAAATTAATCCATCAATCCCAAATACATCATGAGATAAAGAATCACCAAATCCCGAAACAATCTGTAAGACAGATCCTACAATGACTAGTCTGATTCCAGTTTTTAGAGAACCATGAACTAATTTTCTAATTATTAGTATGGATCCCATAATTGCTGCACAAGTAGTCATAGAAACTCCAAAGTACACTACAATATGTGAAGGACTCCAGAAAAATTCCGGTTCTTTTTGAAGGTGTGAAATTGCATCCCAAAATCCAGCTGAAACAATTACAATGGGGCCAATTACTGCTAAAATTGAGACTAGAGAAACAAGTGTACTTGACTTTGCAATTGCAGAATTTGTTAGTCTTGTAATAAGTTTCATTTTGTTTCTACGATGTTTTAGGAGTATTTGAAATATTGTAAGGATATGAATAAGAAAAATTCGATTCTATGGGTAATTTTATGAATTAACTATATTAGATGAAACAATCTAGTCTGGCTATGAGTCCAGGTATAGGATTAATGAAAAGACGTCTAGAAAAGGAAAAAGATGCAATAGCACTTGCAATTTCAGGAATTGCAAAAAAATATGATGTCAAACCTGAAATTCTCAAGACTCTAGAGACAAAATATCATGATGATGCGGGAGATTGGTATATTGCACTAGGATGGAATGAGAAAAGAGCAATAGCTCAAATGGATTCAGTATTAGGAACTATAACAGAAATTAAAGAAATTTAATTATCAAGAATTTTTTAAAAAACAACATGACTAGTGCAATTGTTTTAGGAGGTTCACGAGGAATAGGAAAAGCGATTTCAAAATCACTCAAATCAATTGATGTTGACGTTTTTACTACATCAAAAAATGATATTGATACATCAGATTTGGATAGTGTAAAGAAATTTTTAGAAAAAAATACTCAAACTGATATTCTAGTTTTAAACACAGGAGGGCCTCCCCCAAAACCATTCAATACTATTACTGAAGAAGATTGGAAATTATATCACAATCAATTGTTTTTAGGATTTGTAACCATACTACAAAATATCAAAATTAATGATGGAGGGTATATCTTTTTGATTAGTTCTAGTGTAATCAAAGAACCAAATGCAAAATTGATAATATCATCAGCTTATCGTGCAGCATTTGCTGAAATTTTCAAGGTATTAAGCAAAGAATATGCTGAAAAAAACATTAGTTGTATCAACATTGCCCCAGGACCAATCAATACTGATAGAACTAAAGAATTGATAGAAAATATTCAAGAATTTGAGAAAACATTACCTATGAAGAGGTTAGGTGAACCTGAAGAGATTGGAAATTTTGTAAAATCTATTATTGAAAATAATATAAAATATCTATCTGGAGTCACAATAAACTTTGATGGTGCAAATTCAAACTATATTTTTTAAAATTATTTCTTAAATTCAACGTTTGGTGTATCTGGCTGACCTGCAATTGCAATTAGTCCGCCTTCACGTAATTGTTGTAATAACTGCATAACCTCTTTTTCAACTTGTTTTCTTTGCAATCCTGTTTGTTGAGCAAATACTTCTACCAGATCTGTTACTTTACGTTGACCATTACAAGACTTCCAAAAGTCAACAATTGCTTGGTTTACCATAAATCCTTGGTCATGCTCATTTGCTAAAACCATTGAACCATCTTCTTGTTGAACTAGTTTTCCAACGCCTTGAGGTAACGCAGTTTCATAATTTATCGGTGCAGGCGTATTCATTGCAGCACCCATGTTTTTGATTTTTAATTTTCCTTCTTCAGTCATTTTATCCATTGACCATGCAGGTTCCCATACAATGTCAATTTTTACATTATTTACTCCAGGAACTTTTTTTGCAAATCTTGTTGCATCCTCAACCAGAGTCTCATGTAATGGACAACCTTGTGTAGTCATTGTCATTTTGATATTGACATCATTGTTTTCAGTAACATCTATTCCATAAATTAATCCCATTTCCACAATGTTTAATGGGACTTCAGGATCCATGCATTGTTTGAGTGATTCTTCAATTGCCTGCGGAGAAACAGTGCTCATATTGTAAATGGCAGTTTAAAAAACAATAAAAACTTTCTAATAATTAGCTTCGAATAATTTTGGAATGGATTCTTCGTATGGAGCAGTAGCTACACCTTTTTCAGTAATTATTCCAGAAATTAGTTCAGGAGGAGTCATATCAAAAGCAGGGTTGATTACTCCAATATCATCAGGAGCAGTCTTTTTCTCACCAATTCCTGTAACTTCAGAGCCCTTACGCATCTCAATAATGACATCCTCAGCCTTTGTTTGCAGATCAATTGTAGATAGTGGTGCTGCAACATAAAATGGAATTCCATGTTGTTTTGCCATTGTTGCTACCTGATATGTTCCAATCTTGTTGAATACATGACCAGTCTTTACAATTCTATCAGCTCCGACTACAACTTTATTCACCAATCCATTTGCCATTGAATATCCTACTGCAGTGTCAGGAACCAGACTAACATCAAAGCCATCATGTTTTAACTCAAATGCTGTTAATCTTGAGCCTTGTTGAATCGGCCTTGTCTCAGTAGCTATGACTTTGACATTTTTTCCACTATCCCTGGTTGCCCGAATTACACCTAGTGCAGTTCCATATGCAACAGTAGCTAGTGCTCCTGCATTACAGTGAGTCATTATAGTATCATTATCATCAAAAAGTTCAGAACCGTTCTTGCCCATTGCTTTGTTTATCTCAATATCCTCATCAGCCATTTTTTTAGCAGTTGAAATCACCAAGTCTCTAATTTGTTCAACTGTTTCTCCAGTCTTTGCAACATTCATTATTTTTTCCAATCCCCATCCCAGATTTACTGCAGTTGGTCTTGTTGCAAAAAGGATTTTTTTTGCTTCTTCCAAATCTGATAATAATTCTTCTTTTGTTGTTGCTTTACTTTGTAAAGCAGCTAAAGCCAATCCAAATGCTCCAGATACCCCGATTGCAGGAGCGCCTCTTACAATCAAAGTTTTGATAGCATTTGCAACTTGGTTAAAATCATCATATTCTACAAAAACCAGTTCGTTTGGTAATTTGGTTTGCTCTATCATAATCACCTTGTTGTTTTTCCACTCCACAGTTCTCAATGATGAATCGATTGCGATGTTATCCATGAATATGCTAAAAATTAGGCTTTTTAAAAATCAATAGGAATAAAACAATTACAAAATAATCCTGCCACATATTCAATTTGATGAAAATTCTAGTTACTAATCGTGCAGATTTTATTGGAAGACATCTTGTAGAACATCTAATAAAAAATCACATGATGACAATTTATTATAATCTAGAAAATAGTTCAGAAAATGTAATATTATCACTAAAAGAATTAGGAGCTAGTTTTGTAAAGGGAAATATTTTAGATTATGAGTTTTTGAAAGATGTAAATTCAAAATCTTGTCAGATATAGGAGTCGGTATTTTAGAGATTATTTTTAAGCCTAACTGTATTATTTTTTCAACAGATTTTGATTTTGGGTATTTTTTAGTTCAGACAAATATTGTATTTTTTATTTTTCTGTGAGATTGATCAATATGTTATTTTTAATGCTTTGACATAGTCGTGTTTTTGAAATGTTTTTGTGAGATAATTGATCTAGATGAATTCTATATCTGAATAGGTTTGATTTAATACAGATTCTAACGATTCTTCGAGAAATCTCTCATAATTATACACTCGAATAATTATTGAAACTGGTTCTGACATATCTTGAATTATCTATTATGAAGAACAAAAATCTTCAGATCTTGCTTTTGATAAAAGTTATAGAAGATACAGGGCTTGGATCGGTTTCTGATAAAATTGCTGCATAAATTGAGGTAAAATCAAGTAAATAGTTCAATGCGACTAGTTTAGTTATAATATTTCCAGGTATAGATTTTATCTCCACATATTCAATATTCTTCTTACCAAAAAATTCTTTCATAATATCAAATCTCTCTTTGGTTTTTACAAAATCGTCATGTCCTCTTAATAGAATGGGTTGAACAATAGATGGTTTTTCCCATGCAACAATACCATTATGACATGCTTCTACTACATCTTCAATTATTGTGTGTGTTTTTGCATTTTCTTGCATTGATGACTTGAATCTAATTGCAGATGATTGGAGTCCATAAGGATAATAAACTAATGGAATTCCAGAAATAAAATTAGCTAAATTAATTGAAGTGTTAGAATCAGATAAATTGTTTGAAGAAATTTGTTTTTGAAGTTTAAAAAGTTCATCAATACATTCAGTTATTTGATTTTTAGTAATTGGTAATATTGAATTTAGAATTTTCATAATCGAAAATGAAAATTTTATAAATGAAGCTCTTGGTGAATGAATTAATTCAATTTTTTTATAATTAATTTGGTTTTTAACACAGTATTCTTTCATTTTTCCTCCAGAAGAAAATGCAATTATATTACAATCAAGTTTTTTAGCAGAATCTAATACTGTTAAAGTTTCCACAGTATTTCCAGATACACTTGTTGTAACTACAAGTGTATTTTTATCAACAGTTTTTGGTAATAAGTATCCCTTTACAACAGATACATGTATGTTTGTCTTTGATAAGATTGATGCAAACAAGTCTCCAATTGCTCCAGAACCACCCATTCCTGCAAAAACAATATGATCAATATTTTCAAAACTCTTGTGCTCAACTGATGAATCATAAGCGTCTTGAGAAATTTCTGGCCAATTATCATAGATTTGATACATCTTGTTTTTATCAATATCTTGTAATTTATCGAAATTTAACATTTAATCGATATTCGATGAAATGAGAATATAACATTTGGCAGAAATCTGTGAAAGTTGATTTTAAATATGGTTTGAAGAAATTTTTTTTATGACCAGTCAATTCAACCAAAACAATTCACTTCGTACAGTAGAATGGAAAGACAATAAAGTGATAATGATTGATCAGACTAAATTGCCAACTGAATTGGTTTTTGTTGAATACACGAATTATAATCAAGTTGCAAATGCAATAAAAACTCTAATAGTTAGGGGGGCACCTGCAATTGGGGTTTCTGGAGCTTTTGGATTGGCGTTAGCTGCACTTCAAAGTGACGCAACAACTAAAGATAAATTAATTTCAGATTTGGAAAAAGCACAAAAAATTCTTTTTGAAACTAGACCCACTGCTGTTAATCTCAAATGGGGACTAAATAAAATAATGCAGGTTGCACGACAACACGATGATCCTGTAGAAATTAGAAAATCTGTTGTTCAGGCAGCAAAAAAAATGGCAGATGAGGATATTGAAATAAACAAAGCACTGGGCAAGAATGGTTCTACTCTTTTTGATGATGCTGATACTATTATGACTCATTGTAATGCAGGAGCATTAGCAACTGTAGCATATGGAACCGCACTGGGTGTAATCAGGGCAACTAGAGAGAGTGGCAAAAATGTCAAGGTCATTGCAACTGAAACAAGACCTATTCAACAGGGATCACGATTAACTGCATTTGAGTTAAAACATGATGGCTTTGATGTTAGTCTGGTTCCTGATACTGCTGTAGGATATTCTATGGCAAATGGATTGGTAAACAAAGTTGTAGTCGGAGCTGATA
>JBOEHF010000091.1:0-6803 GCA_050633805.1 Candidatus Nitrosopumilus sp. | reverse complement strand
GCAACTATTTTGTCTCCTACCATTATTGCTCTGATGTCTCTTGGTGGTCTTTTTACAAATTCTTCCAAGTAATGAACTTGATATATTGGATACATGTTTTCTCTACCTTCAATAATTCCTTCAGCTGCATCTCTGTCATTTAATTTTGAAATTAGTCTTCCCCAACTACCAACAGTTGGTTTAATGACTTTTGGATATCCTTGAGAATCTAATGCTTGCAATGCTGCTTCTTTTGAAAATGCTACAGTTGCATCTGGTGTTGGAACTCCATGTTTTTTCAATAACATGTGTGTAAATAATTTATTTCCAGCAAAAACACCTGTGTTTAAACAATTGATTACTTTGACACCGATTCCTTCAAGTGCTGCAGTTGAATGTAGATTTCTGTAATAACTTACACATCTTTGAATAACTATGCCATAATCTTCAGGTTTTTTTTCTAAATCTATTGCCAATTTTTTACAATCAACCATCTGAATGTTAATGTCCTTTTTTTTACCGGCTTCTAGTAGAGCTTTTTCTTCCCAACGGATGGTATCGTAAAGAATGGTAACGTCAGGATTCACTGTCCCCAATCCTCGCCAACCGTTTGGGCNNTTTGGGCAGGCTTTAGATCGAAACCGTTTGAACCTTTAGCTAATTCAAAACTTGCGCCACATTCTGGACATGTTACGATTTCTCCTTCAAGTGCATCACTTGGTATGGAAATATCTGCATCACATTCATCACATTTTAACATATTTTCTCTTCAATACTCCTCTCTATTTATCATTAATTATCTTTTTTTCAAGTCTGTCTTCTAGTGGGATCTCTATTAAATCGCCCATTCTTAGACCTTTTAATCCTGCAGCTACTGCTTTTGCACTTTCATCATTTTTGTCTAATCCTAACAATGACATCAAATAGGCAGCACCTGTCTTGCCTGCTAATTCTCCAAAGACAATTCTTCTTCTATTGCCCACTGATCTAGGGGGAATTGGCTCATAGGCAGCTGGGTTTCTAAGAATTGCTGCAAGGTGTGTACCCGCTTTGTGTTTGTATGCAGAAGAACCAACAATTGGTTTTGAGTCATATGGTTTGATTGAAGTATATTCTTCAATTAGTCTTGAAAGATCTAATAGCATATCTAATCTGAAGTCATTTGGAGATTTGTACAAATATGTTAGTGCGACAGCTACTTCTGCAAGGGGTGGAATTCCTGTTCTCTCCCCAATGCCGTCAATGGTGGTATGAATTTGATCAACTCCTGCATCACATGCTGAAAATGCATTTGCAACTGCAAAACCAATATCGTTATGGACATGTGCATCTAATGGAACATCTACAACATCCCTGACTTTCTTTACAAAATTATACATTCCAATTGGACGTAAAATTCCAACTGTGTCTGGAAGGCTGATTCTATCTGCTCCAGCTTCTTCGATTGCTTTACAAACTTTGAGCAAAAATTCTGGCTCTGCTCTACTGCCATCTTCAACTGTAAATCTAATGCTAAGTCCATGGGATTTTGCATATTCTACAGTTTCAACTGCTCTTTCAAGTGCTTCTTCTCTTGAAATTCTCAATTTGTCCTTTAGATGAATGTCTGAAATTCCTAAATATGCTGCACACCATTTTGCATCGCAATCTAAAGATGTGTCAATGTCTTGCTTTAAAGCTCGTCCGTGAGAAACAATATCTGCTTTTAACCCTTGTTTGATAATTGTTTTAGTTGCTTCTTTGTGATCATTTGAAACAACTGGTGAAATCTCAATTTGATCAACTCCAAAATAATCTAACATCCATGCAATCTGAATTCTTTGTTTATTTGTAAATGAAACACCTGGATGTTGTTCACCTTCTCTTAAAGTGCTATCCAATACTCTGATCTTTTTTGGATTTCTATCATATGCATTGTACAGATTTGCATAGTGATTCGGATCTTTCATTACTGAAATCGTTTCTATAAATTGATGATATAAACATATTCGTACTAAATTCGTTGGAAATAATTCATGATGATCCTAAATTAGTTTTGAATTAAAATTATGTTACGAAAGTCGTTTTTAGATAATTTTTCTCAAAATTATCACTGTGTTGGTGTCCACTACCCCTGGAATCTTTCTTAGTGCATCAATACTGTTATTAATTTCAGCAATGCTTGATGCACTCATAATTGCTGTAATGTCGTACTGACCTGTAATTTCATAAACTGTTTTTGCACCTTCTAATTTAGCAAGTTTCAAAGATACTTTGGAGGTGTCCATTGCAGAATCCACTGAAATCAAAACAATTGCACTAGTTGCATTCTCTTCATCTAATTCTAGAGTGAATTTTTTGATGGTTCCGCTATCTACGAGATTTTTTACACGTCTTCTTACTGCTGATTCAGATAACTTTAGTTTTTTACCAATGTCTACAAACGATTCTCTAGAATCTTCTTTAAGATATCCGATAATCCTTTCATCTACTTTATCCTTGTACATTTCTTTTTTCTTCCTCTTCAGTTAGTACTACATCAAGAACATGTAAAACTTTTGTTACGTCATCTTCAGTTATTACAAGTGGAGGTAGAATTCTCAGAATATTTCTTCCTGAATAAAGCATTAGGACACCTTTTTTGATTAATCCAAATAGAATATCCTTAACTTCGAATTTCATCTCTATGCCTATCATGAGACCTTTTCCTCGAATTTCTCTGATCATGGTGTGTTTTTCTTTTAATTTTTCTAATCCTTCTCTGAATAGTTTTCCCATCTTCTCAGAATTTTCAATCAATCCATCTTCTGTAATAGATTTGAGAGCTGCAGCACCTGCTGCACAAGAAATAGGATTTCCTCCAAATGTTGAAGAGTGTTCGCCTTTGCTAATTGATGCTAAAATGTCTGATCTAACTAAAGTTGCACCCATTGGAACTCCACCTGCAATTCCTTTTGCTAAACATAGTATGTCTGGTGCAGTATTCCAATGATCACAAGCCCATAATCGTCCAGTTCTACCTAAACCAGCTTGTATTTCGTCAAAAATTAACACAATTCCTTTTTCATCACATAACTTTCTAACATCTTGCAAGAATCCTTCTGGAGCAACAATGATTCCGCTTTCACCTTGAATGGGTTCTAAGATAACAAATGCTGTGTCTTCATCAATAACTGAACGTAAAGATTCAATGTCTCCATAAGATGCAAATGAAACTTTCTCTACAAGTGGTGCAAAAGCTTTTCTGTATTTTGGATTAAATGTTAATGATAAAGCTCCAAATGATTTTCCATGGTAAGATCCTTTCATTGCAATCATTCCAGTTTTACCTGTGAATTTTCTTGCAAACTTCATAGCTGCTTCTATTGCTTCCGCACCGCTATTGTTTAGATGAACTTGTGTCAGACCTTTTGGTGCTAAACCAATCAGTGTTGTCAAAAACTCTTCTCTTGTTTTGTTGTATAATGAACTGTGAACTGTAATTATTTTATCTATTTGTTCTTTGATTGCATTGTTGACTCTTTCATTTTTGTGACCGACTAGAGCTACTCCGTATCCCCCCATACAATCGATGTATTCTTTGCCATTTGTATCCCACACATGAGCACCAACTCCTTTTTCAACTGTAACTGGGAATCTCTGATACAGGTTTCCCATAAATTGATCTTCACTCATGTTCAATCACCGTACAATTGTCATGTGCAATAGCTGATGAGATTGGATTTTCTCTCTGACCGTTTCCAATCAGTGCTTCTTTTACTCCCATGTCTAAAGCTTCAGTTGATGCCAAAATTTTCTTTTCCATTCCAGGACCTATCTTTGGTCGAATCTCTTTTGCTTCTGTCAATGTAAGTTTTGGAACTAGTTTATCGTCCATTAATAACCCGTTGACATTTGTGATGAATAATACTTTATCACAACCAACTTTGCCTGCTACATATGCTGCAGCCCTGTCTCCGTCAATATTAAGAAATTCTGATTCTTCACTCATAGCAATTGGAGAAATTACAGGCGTAAGACCCTGATCTAAAAGTGATTTGATAAATTTTGAATTGACTTCTCTAATTTTACCTGTATATCCGCCATCTATTGCTTGCTTTCTGCCTTTTTCATTAACAATTAAGAGCTTCTTTTTTCTATCAGCTTCAATTACTTTGGCATCTACACCTGAAAGACCAATTGCATTAATTCCGTTTTTTTGAAGCATCTGAACAATTGTTTTGTTAATTCTTCCAGACATTACCATTGTGAAAATCTCTGCTGTTTCTTTGTCTGTGTATCTACTTTTGATACCACTTGGTGATGTAACAAATTTTGGTTCTTTTCCAAGCTGTTCACATACTTTGGTAACTTCTTTCCCGCCGCCATGAACAATAATAATCCCTTCAGACTCTGCTGTTTCTTTGATATCTGAAATTGTTGATGGATGTAAATCATCTACTACACTTCCACCAATTTTGATAGTGATCATTTCTAAACCGGAGTTAGTGGTGTGTATCTAAGTCCGTCCATTTCATCAAAACCACACATTACATTCATGTTTTGAATGGCAGAACCTGCTGCACCTTTCATTAAATTATCTGATGCAGATAACGCAATCAATCTATTGTTATCTTCGTCTAAATCAAATCCGATATCACAAAAGTTTGAACCAACCAAGAATTTTGGATCTGGGAACTTGTATAATCCTTTTTTATCTCTAATCAATCTAACAAATCTTTCTTCGCCATAAGTTTGACGATATAGTTTCCACAATTCTTTTTCTTCAATATCTTTTTTCATGAATGTGTGATTTGTACACAAGATTCCACGAACTACATCTACTGCATGTGGACTCATTGAAACATGAATTTTCTTTCCTGCAATTTCACTTAGCTCTTGTTCAATTTCACCAGTGTGTCTATGCTTTGCTGGTTTGTATGGTCTAATTACACCTGCCCTCATTGCATGAGCAGTTCCAGAACCTGAACCCGCACCTGACGAACCAATTTTTGAATCAACTACAATGTGATCAGTATCAATAATGTCATTTCGAATTAATGGTGCAAGTGCTAACATTGATGTAACTGCCATACATCCCGGACAAGAAACGAGTTGTGCATTTTTAATTTGTTCTCTGTGAAGTTCTGGAACTCCGAAAACAGATTTTTCTAAGTAGTCTGGATGTGGATGTTCCCAACCATACCATTTGTCATATGCATCTTGATTATGCAATCTGTAATCTGCACTCAAATCAATAATTTTGACTCCTCTGTCGTATAGTGCTTTTACAATTTCAGTAGCAGTGCCGTGTGGAACTGCTGTAAATACTAAATCACACTGATCTGTTATTTTGTCATAATCTAATTCAGAAAATGTTAGATCGGTAAACCCCTTCAAACTTGGCTGAACTCTGTGTAGGTATTCTCCCACATGTTGTCTTGATGTAACTGTGGTAATCTCTACATCTGGATGATTGACCAAAAGACGAAGCGTCTCTCCACCTACGTAACCGGATGCTCCAACAACACCTACTTTCATGATAAACCTCCTCGTAAGGGAGTATAATTTATTTTCTAACGTAGTTTAGGGCGTATTCTACCATTTCTTTTGGGATATTCCGTTGTGCAACTCTTGCTAATCCCTTGAATTCTACTGTATTGTTGACTTCATGTACAACCAATCCATTTTCTTCATCTTCCATCATATCGATTCCTAGAATTCCCCCACCCATGGCTTTTGATGCTTTTGCAGCCATATCTTCCATTTCTTTTGTGATCTCACAAAGTTCTGGATCTGCCCCAAGTGCGATATTTGTCTTAAATCCCCCTGAAGATCTCCTATACATGGCTGCAATAGGCTCATCCCCAACAGTGATTACTCTGATATCTCTTGGTGGTCTTTTGATTAATTCTTGTAAATAGTAAATTCTGTCGTGTGGGCTATCTGTAATATCTCTAATCTCAAAAACTGCTTCCATTGTATCTTTGTCTTTCAGTGGCATTACTCCTCTTCCCCAACTTCCTATCACTGGCTTGATTACTAGGGGAAATCCAACTCTTTCTAAATTTTCTGCTGCACTATCACTTGAAAATGAAAAATATGTCTTAGGTGTTGGTATGTTATTTTTTTTCAAAAGTAAAGTCATGAACATTTTATTTCCGCATGTATTTGCAACTTCAAATTTATTTAACACTGGAATATCCATAAATTCCAAACTTGCAGTAAAATGCAGCCCTCTAAAATAACTCACACATCTTTCTAAAACAACATCTCCCAAATCAAAATCTTCTTTTTTACTATCTGTATTGATTTGAGTAATTTTTGCGTCTAGCATCATTGCATCGTGCCCTAATTCTGATGCCTCTTTTTGAAGCATCTTTTCTTCCGCTCTTAAGCGGTCAAACACGATACAGATTTTTGACATTACTCTCCCCAGTCTTCGCCAACTGTTTCTGCTTGTTTAAGCTCAACATTTGATCCATCTTTTTTAGCGATTTCAAAGTCAGCACCACAATCAGGGCAGGAAATAATTTCTCCTACTGAGGCATCGTCTGGGATGTTTAGTATTGCATCACATTCTGGGCAGTTCATGTTTTTGTTGACCTTTTCTTTTGTAATTTATTAGCTTCTGTTGACTGCATTCCCCACAATTCTACGAAACCTTTGGCTAATCTTTGATCAAAAGTGGACTCTACTCCATAAGTTGCTATATCATGACTGTACAATGAATTATTGGACTTTCTTCCAACAACTCTGAGGGCACCTTTGTACATCTTTAGCTTCACTGTACCTGAAACTGGTTTTTGGGCAGCATCTATGAATCCATCAAGATCAGTTTTGAGGGGATCTTGCCAGAGTCCTGA
>JBOEHF010000090.1:1860-2021 GCA_050633805.1 Candidatus Nitrosopumilus sp. | reverse complement strand
CATAGATTGCATATGCACTATCTTTACCTCCTGAAAAAAGGGAAGCTAATTTCATAATCTAAAAAATATTCCATTCAACAAATTTTTTAAGTTTGTTGAAAAAGGACGCTTCAATACTCATAATCGTCATCATAACATCAGACGGCTTTTCCGATAATCAT
>JBOEHF010000090.1:0-1813 GCA_050633805.1 Candidatus Nitrosopumilus sp. | reverse complement strand
ACTTGTACTGTATCACCATTAATTGAGATGATTTGACCAACTTTCTTGTTAATCATTGGGACGTGAATTTGCATGCTGACAGGACCTACATGTGGTCTTTTTTGACCATCAAAAATTCCTTCACCTACAATTCTTGCCTTTGCTGCACCATGTTTACCTGGTTTTGATGTATCGTATTCTACAATTCTACATGGTTCCCCACTAGGTTGATCAGAGTGAGGTAACAAAATGTATGATCCGATTTTCAAAGAACCAAGATCAGATGGTTTACTCATGCAAAACAGTTTTTGGTCGAATATTTAACTTTTCTACTTTAGATGTTCAAGAATTGAAAGACTAATCAAATTAGTCATCGACATTCCTTTTCGATTAGCATCTCGTCTAGTTTGATCACAGTATTTCTTTACACTCTGATGACTCTTCTCACTTTTTACTTCAATTACTACAATATTTTCAGAGTAAGGAAATATAAATTTGGAAGGATTTAAGCAAAATGTATTCATATTTCCTAGTCCTGCAATCTCAATTTTGTCTCTTTTTAGTAAAAGATTTGCAATTTCTTGTACATCTTCGCTATCATCTCCGTATTCTAAATAATATGCAGTAATGAAGTTGATATTCCCACTAGTCTCTCTTTGAAACAATTCATCTTTAATGTTAAAGAGAAAAGATGTTTTGTCTTGATTGAATTTAGTGAGATCCTTTGAGATCTCAGCACTGTCTTTGAATTTAGCTAAAATGTAATGGTTAGTGAAATCAGAAAAGTAAGGTTTACTTTCACTAGAAAATGTTCCCGTAACAAAATATAATTTTTCAACGTTTTTTGATTTCATCCAAATATCTTTGAGTTCAATGGATTCATGATTATGCAAATATGGAGCACAGACATATCCCGAATAAGACAATTCTAATTCTGACAAGTCGTTTTAATCGCCTGTTTAGAGTATTTATGCTTTAGAGAACTAAACGATCAATTATGAAAAACCATCTACGATAGTTTTTTAATAGCAGAGATCTTCGTTTTTTTGTCCCGTGGTAGCTCAGCCTGGTAGAGCTTCCGGCTGTAGTTGTTGGCTTTAGATGGCTGACCGAAAAACAGCATATCAGGCATACAGAAACCGGGTTGTCGGTGGTTCAATTCCGCCCCGCGGGACCACAAATTACACAGATTGAAAAAAGGATTTTAAAAATAAGAAAAAGATAGACTAGTTTAAGAAAACAAAGATGAAATCTTAAATTAAAAAACTAGATGCCTATGCTGTTTTTTTGACTTGTTGTGCTGCTGGTCCTTTTTGACCTTCGCCTACTACAAACTCGACTTTATCGCCTTCGTTGATGAAACCGTCAACATCTGATTTGTGAACAAATAGATCTCCTGCTTCACCTTCTCTTTCAATAAAACCAAAGCCCTTGGTTCTGTTGAACCATTTTACGGTGCCTGTTTCTGACATTATTTTGAAACAAGTAACTCACTATATTAACTAAGGTATCAAATTGAAATCAAGTAAAGCCTAGAAATCTTTTGCGATGTGATTGTTATCTTTGAGCCATTCAACCTGTGGAAGTGTAAATCTCCAAACAATGTCCCCGCGTTCATTATCATTGAAATCCCATGGTGCAATAATTACAATGTCATTATCTCTAATCCAAACTCTTCTCTTTAGTTTACCACGAATTCTTCCGCGTCTGGTGACATTATCGGCACATTTTATCATGACATTTTCTCCGCCCATCATTTTCAAAACACGACCAAAGAGTTCACCTTCTTCAGGCAATCTGATCTCTTTTAACGCACTCTCGTTTTTTACTTGGC
>JBOEHF010000089.1:0-1766 GCA_050633805.1 Candidatus Nitrosopumilus sp. | reverse complement strand
TCCAATTTAATGCAAGATCATTGATTCCTTTTGCGCGTAATTCTTCTCCAACAATTTTCCCCAGAGATTGCGGGTCATCTTTCTTTCCTGTTTTACAAACCTGAAGAGATTGTTTTCCATCTACTGAAAATGCAGACACAACCAAAGTCATTTCTGAACCATTTGATTTTGCATATGCCCCTAATGGAAATCTACATCCAGAATCAACAAAATCAGAAAGTGCACGTTCAGCCTCTATTTCCAATCTAGAATCAGCATCTTCTATTTTTTTAAGCATTGGAATTGTTTGGGAATCATCTGCTCTTGCAACAATCGCAATTGCACCTTGTCCAGGGGAGGGGGAAAAATCATCTACAGACAAAGGAGAATGCTTTACATTTACTCCCAATCTAGAAATTCCAGCTTGTGCTAAAACAATTGCATCATAATTTTCACCAGATGTTTTTCTAATTCTAGTTTCAATGTTTCCACGTATTGGTTTTACAATTACATCAGGTCTTTTTCTTGAAACTTGAACTGCACGCCGTAAAGAGCTGGTTCCAATTACTGAACCTTCTTTGATATCATCTAATGTAGACCCATCTGATGAGATAAAAACATCATTTACTGCTTCGCGTTTTGGGATAGATGCCAGTGTTAAATCATCATCTAACTTTGATGGGACATCCTTCAAACTATGTACTGCAAAATCTATCTCCTTTTGAACAACGGCTCTGTCAATCTCTTTTTCAAAAATCCCTTTTTGATCAATTGTAAATAATGGTCTTGTATCTGTGTCACCTTTTGTAGTGATTGTTTTGATTTCATAATCACAATCAGGATTTGCTCTTTTTAATTCAGAAATAACCCAGTTTGTTTGTGCAACAGATAACTGGCTGCCTCTAGCTCCTACAACATACTTCAATTTTTCACCGATTTTAATGCCAAATGATATGCATCAAGTGCCTTGTTTAGATCAGTTTGAGTGTGTGCATCAGAGAGGAAAACCACTTCAAACTGGGACGGTGCTATGAAAATTCCATTTTTCAACAGGGTCTTGAACAGTTTTTGGAATTTCTTTGCATTTGCGTTCTTTGACGTTTGATAATCAACTACAGGCTTGTTTGTAAAGAAAATTTGGAACATTGAGGCTGTAAAGTTGATTTGGTGAGGGATTCTCATGTCAGTTGCGATATCATCCAAGGCAGTAGAAAATAACAGGTTGAACCTCTCAAGTTTTGAATACAGTTTATTTTTCATTTTGTGTATTGTCTTAATTGAGCTTATTGCAGCACTGACAGAAATTGGATTTCCTGCAAAAGTGCTTGCCTGATAGACCTTGCCACCGGGAGAAAGCAAATCCATAATTTCCTTTTTGCCGCCAACTGCAGAAATTGTAAATCCGTTACTGAGAGCTTTTGCCATTGTAGTAATGTCAGGTTTTATTCCAAAATGTTCCTGAGCTCCACCTGGTGCAACTCTAAAACCAGTAACTACCTCATCAAAGATTAACGGGATGTTATTTTCTTTAGTGATTTTTCGCAAGTCAGACAAGAAATTCTTTTCAGGTAAAATCAACCCCATGTTAGCTAAGATTGGCTCTACAATAACACCTGCAATGTCTTTATTTTTTCTAATTGTCTTTTGCAGGTCTTCAATATTGTTATACTCTACAACCAGGGTGTTTTTTGACACTTCATCTAATCCACCGTCAGAAACAGAAATCCCATTATGTGCAGAACCAGATCCTGCTTTTACCAAAACAGAATCATGTGCACCATGATAAC
>JBOEHF010000088.1:0-1869 GCA_050633805.1 Candidatus Nitrosopumilus sp. | reverse complement strand
TTGACTTTGTAAAAGACAATGACATCAAGGTAATCTTTGCAGAGGATCTGGTAGAACCAAGACTGGCTGAAGTCATTGCAGATGAGGCAGGAGCCAAAGTTTTACTGTTTAGTCCAATTGAAGCATTGGCACAAGACGAGATAGGACAGAACATAACTTACATCGACAAGATGGAGAAAAACTTAGATGCGTTAAAGGTGGCACTTGAATGTCAATGACAAGTGTACTTGAGGTAGAAGATCTTAGTATAGATTACAACAGTCATCTGGCAGTAGACAAAATCAGCTTTGATGTACAGGAAGGAGATCTGCTTGGAATCGTTGGGCCAAACGGTGCAGGAAAAACAACATTGTTCAGGGCAATTTTGGGGCTGCAGCAGTATTCTGGGAAAATCAAATTGTTTGGATTTGAAGGCTCAAAGTACCGCTCGCTGCTACCTCTGATTGGGTATGTACCGCAAAAAGTAGCCTTTGAGCCAAACTTTCCTGCAACAGTATACGACATTGTGTCAATGGGGGTGATATCGGATAAGAAATTAGTCAAGGGAGCCAAGTTGATTCAACAGTGTGGCTGTTGCTGGAACAGATTGTATAAGGAAATTGGAAACAATGACGACAAGATAACAGAAGCCCTGGAAACAGTGGGATTGGAATCATTGAGAAACAGAAGGATTGGTGAACTTTCTGGAGGAGAACTGCAACGTGTATTTATTGCAAAATCTCTTGTAAAGGACCCATTACTGCTAATATTAGACGAGCCAGTAACCAGCGTTGATGTTGAATCACAGACCAAATTCTATAACGTCATAAAAAAGATCAATGAGAAAAACAACATCACAATAGTTTGGTCATCTCATGACCTTGATGCAATATCAAAATATGCGAACAGGGTTGCATGCATGAACAAAAAATTGTTCTTTCATGGTGAGAAAGAAAAATTCTTCTCTGACAAGGAACTTCTCAAGACATATACTGAATCATCAATGCAGATGCATATGCACGACCATGGCATGCATTAATAATTTTGGAAATATACGATAATGGTTCTTGAAGCGCTCTCTTATGGATTTGTACAAAAGGCATTAGTTTCAGGAATTGCTGTTGCCTTGATTTGTTCTTTTATGGGAACATTTCTTGTGTTAAGGCGCTACTCTTTGTTTGGTGATGGAATAGCCCATGTTGCATTTGGTGGAGTCTCTGTTGGTTTGTTTTTGGGAGTGTTTCCATTGTGGACTGCTTTTATCGTATCGATATTTGGAGGACTAGGGCTACAAAAGCTAAGACAAAGCACCAAGATATCTGGAGATGCTGCAGTTGCAGTAGTGCTAGTTTCAGGATTGGCTATAGGTGTGATTTTGGTGAGTTCTTCTGGAGGTTTTTCAGTAGACTTGTTTAGCTTTTTGTTTGGAAGTATCTTGCTCATTAGCAATGAAGATACCTTGATGATTCTTGCGATCAGTGCAGGAATAATTGCCACTCTGGTAGTCATGCAAAAGCAATTTCTCCACCTTACATTCAATGAGGAACAGGCAAAAATTGCGGGACTGCCAGTCACCTTGTTAAACTATGCATTTGTGATACTGGCATCAATAACGGTTGTAACGTCGATGAGGCTGGTTGGAATCCTGCTGATATCTGCACTCATTGTCATACCAAATATTGCTGCGATGACATTTGGCAAAGGTTTCAAAAAAACAGTTGGAATATCCATGTCAATTTCGGTCATATCTGTGGTGAGTGGAATTCTTTTATCATATTATTACAATGTTGCACCTTCAGGAACAATAGTTATGATTGCAGTTGCAATTCTCATAGGAGTGCTTGTTGCAAGATCTACTGGACTCATATCAAAAATAGACATAAAGAAACA
>JBOEHF010000087.1:290-14874 GCA_050633805.1 Candidatus Nitrosopumilus sp. | reverse complement strand
TGAATTAGTCCTGGAAATTGTTCTGGTTCATACATACTTCTAGGTAACGTTCTAGCAGCTTTTTCAAGATGTATTTTTCCACCCAAGTTGATTGCTGCAACAATATTTTGGACTGTAATCACTGCATCTTTTTTTATTTTGATTTTGCTTTTTCTTAGTTTTTGAACAACCGTATTGACAGCTTTAATTGACATCTCTTCAGATTTTGCCCCAGTACATACCATCTTTCCTGTTCTAAAGATTAGTGTGGCAGTTCGTGGATTGGTTAATCGGAATACAAGTCCTGGAAATTGTTCTGGATGGTATTCGGTATCAGGAAATTTTTCAGTAATCTCAATTAAATCTATTTTTTGATCAACTGATGCAGAAGCAACTACGTTTTCTACACTAACAATTGGTTTAGTTTGAGGCATAACGAGGTGCTTTAAATATGAGCTTTATATATACTAGTCATAATTTTTGGATTTTTCTAGTGATGTCCAATCCATTGATACCTATATTCTTCATCTATGATTTCCGAAACTATTTTTTTATTTTTGATTTTTGTTTTTGGAATATCTGCTTCAAAAAATCCCAATTGGCCTTTCCATGGAATTGGAATTCTGAATGGTTTTGCATTTTTTAACATGAATCCAAAAGTTTTGTTTTGAAATTTTTTTGATGCAAAATGAAATTTTTGATCGGATTTTATTTCTTTAATTGAATCATATTTTTTCACGTCATATAGTTGCGCTTTTCCAATTATTGCACCTGTAGCAAATTTTTTATTGATTTTTAATCTTCTAGCATCTTTCATTCTTATTTTTAATGGAGAGTGAATCAAAAACTCTCCACGAAAATCTGTATTCCAATTTCGTAATTCTATATTTTTTTTTCCAGAGATTATTAGATCAGCAAATGGCTGAGACACAGAAAGACATTTCAAATCTGTTATTCAGTAGCTGCTTTGATATATTGGCCTGGGTTTTTGCCTTGTCCTTCTGGCAAATTTGTTATGCCTCCATTGAGACTCTCAGTAACTATGCCTTTGCTTGCAAGTACTTGAGCAGTCATTAATGATGTGTTTCCTGCCATACAAATTAACAATGATTTACCTTTGGAGCCATCTAGATCTTTACTTAATTCTTCAGGAATTTGCTGTGTGGATAATAACTGATTAATCGTACTGGCCTTTGGTATTGCAATTTTTTCTTTATCTACTCCTAAAGATTTTGCAATGATTTCAATTCCTTCTTCTTTTGGGGTATATGATGTATGAACCCATATTATTTTATCATAATCCTGAACACTTGATGATGCTTCATCTAATGAAACTTGCATACGTTGATTGCTTGAAATTGCTTCTAGATTTTTTCTATATTTTTCAATGCCGTCCGCAACTACAACTATAAATTTGCCTTTGTCTCCTTCACTGAGCATCTCTAACACAGAATATAGTGCAAGTGCTGTACTTTCTCCAATATTGTGGCCTTTGTCTACAAAGAATTTTAGTAAGTGTTTTGCTTGTCCAAAATCAACTTCATGCTCAGCAGCATAAGCATCAGGATTGTACAACTTTAATCCATCTGCCTTTGCCTTTGTTCTAATTCCTGCTACATCTTGGCCGGGAACTGGGAATACTACATGTATTGCATTTTTACCATATTTTTCATTCATGTATTTACTTAATCCCCCAGACGTACCTCCTGTTCCAAATGAACATACAATTCTGTAATCTTCTAATGAATCGTCATTTTCATGTAGTTGTTGATCAATTTCTACTGCAGTAATTGTTCTGTGAGCTTCAATGTTTAACCCATTATCGTATTGTTGTGGACAAAAACAATCATAAATTTTTGATAGTAACTTTGCTAGATTAATGATATCTTGTGCAGCTAGTAATGATTCCACTTCAGAAATAGATTTATCATAAATCGTAGGATCAAAACCTAATTCAGCTAATTGGGAACGAATGTTTGCTGCAGTTGCTTTTGCCTTTAATGCATCAGCATCACTGTCTTTCATTCCAGGTGCAGGACAAATATCCATATCCAAATCCATTATGCGAATGTTTTCATCTCTTAATTCCTTAAAGACTCCCTCTTGTAATTTTCTTGAAACAAGTGAAACAACAGTCAATCCAAGTTTTGACATCTGTCCTAGAGCTATTCCAAAGTTCCCTGATGTTGCTTCGATAATTGTTTGATTACTTTTTAGCTTTCCTGTTTTAATTGCATCATGCATTATGTGAATAGCTGGTCTTACTTTGATTGAACCTGATAATAAATTAGCATCAAATTTTCCATATACTTTCAAATCCAAATCTGAAATATCTAATTTGTACAGATTTTTTGCACATTCTTTGAGCACATCCGTAAGATCAACTAATGGCGTTGCGTTGACAACTTTTTCTCCTTCTAAATGTGGAATTTTATTCCAAATTTCTTGCTCAAATTTTTCAAGTAACGGTTTGTCAAAATCATTTTCAGCCATGTTTTTCTCTAGAACCATTCGATTTTTGCTTCATATATAACATCCTGACTGAAAAATACTAAAACCTATTCATCTAGAATGCTCATAACCTTATTGGGAATATCATTTAGTCTGCTTACTGCCATGGTTTTTTCATATCCTAAATGTTTTAAATTGTTGGCTATTGTGGTGGCCCTTACTGTATTTGGGCCTAATCCTAAAGCCAGCATTTTGATTCCTAATCCTTTGAATGATTTAGTCATGTTTCTCACAGCATCTGGATCAGAAGGCTCCCCATCTGTTAATGTCAAAAAGATATCTGGTCTTTTTGACTGTAAAATTGGAAAAACTTTGCCATAGACTTCTGCCAATGGGGTTGAACCATTAGCGACAACTTGCGCTAGTCTTTTTGCAGTGATACTATTCCATTTAACATTTTCAGGTTTTATTGACCAACAAACCATTGATCTATTTTCTGTGCTAAATGCATATACTGCAAATTTCACTTTAAGAAAAGCCAATACTTCACAAAGAGCCAAAGTAGCTTTTTTGTATTCAATCGCATCTGATGCGATACTAGAAGAATGATCTAGTAAAATTACGATTTTAGTTTTAATTAATTTTTTAACATCTGTAAAAAATGGTTCATTTCCTTCAATGTAATTTTCTTCATCAAATTCATCTCCTGATCTTAGATGTTGTTCTTTCCAACCTGACTTCCATTCTTTAAACTTCATTTTTAATCCATTGATTAAACTCAGATCATAGATTGTAGTTTCATCAATATTTTTTGTTGATGGAATCTGAATTCCTATTGTTTCAGTAGATAATCCTTTATTCTCAGTTTTTTTGTTTTCATCTAACAATACTTTGTATTCGTCATACACATCTTCTCCTCGAATCACAGATGACGGGTCAACAGTTCCTAAATCACCTTCTTTGTTTTTTGAAATTACTTTTAGTACTTTGAGTAACTCTTCTTCAGATAATGCCATTCCAGCTTTCATAAATGGTAGTGACACTGGAATTGTTAGAAGCGAATCAATATCTAAAATTTTAATTATTTCACCAATATTTTTCTCAACCCATTCGGTATCGTATTTTCCTTCAATTGCCTTTCTGACAATTTCTTTTGCAAATGCTGATGCTTTCTTTATTTTTTCAAAATTACTTGTTTGAATCTCTCCTTTGATCACTCCAAACATGAAATATTGATAAAATGCCTCTACAATCCTTGCTTTTCCATAAACTGTGTGTAATTGAGGTCTGGAAACAAGCATGTACGAATAATTAAAAATGATTTCCTCATCCATTCCCTTCCAAATCCTTCTTCCTAATTGTTCTACCCTTTGTGTTTCCATTGTATTGAGAATGAACCCAAATGCATGATCATTGCTGAGGATTTTCTTACAGTATTTTATTCTCATGGCTTCATACCAGAGAGATGTTCTAAATTGCCTATATTTCTGAAAATCATTGCCAATTCTTTTTTCTAATGGTGTTAAGATTACCTTGTTTTCTTTGAGTCTTGTTTTGGTTTCAGATTTGTCTGAAATTTCTACTATGATATTTTCTTTTTCAGACCATCGTCTAACAAGAAATGTTGCAATCTCTACTAAAGAATCATTTTGAAGTTGAATTGCTTGCATTTAATTTCCAAACATCGACGTTATGATGTCACTTACTTTTTGATATTCTATATTGCCCCATTGCGTATAGACATTTCCAAAAACAAAATTGGCAGCTTCTTTTGCAGGCATTCCTTTATCTAATAACTTCCCAAAAGCAATGGTTTCCCTTAGACTGGGAGAATAAAATAATTCTTCAACAGATGCAGCTTGTCTCAGTGTATTTGCAAGTTTTATTGCTTGAATAATTTCTGATTCGTGATTTCCAGAAACATACTTTTTTACAATTTCTAATTCTACATTTTCTGGTGGGTATTCTAATCGTATTCGTACTGGAAATCTGCTAAGTAACTGTGGTGGTAGTTCTTTTGTTCCACTATGTGTTAATGGATTAATTGTAGCAACAGCAAACCAATTCTCTTTAGCTTTGACAACTTCACCTGTTGCTTCTTTTAGTACAATTTGACGTCTATCGTCTAATGCTTCATCTAATCTAAGCAACACATCTGCTTCTGCAGAATTTATCTCATCGAGATAAAGCATATCCCCACTTCTCATTGATTTTATCAAAAGACCCTCATCAAAACTGACTGTTCCATCTGTCAATGTCTTAGTTCCCACCAAATGACTTTCTCTGGTTCTAAGACTGAAATTAATAGATTCTAAATTCACATTCTTGTTTTTGGCAAAATCTCGAACTAGTGATGTTTTTCCAGTTCCTTTGGGACCTATAATGAGCACAAAAAGACCTGCTTCATATGCTTTGTTTAGAATTTCGACTGAATTATTCCAATCAAGATATGACGCTTCTTCCAAAGTATGTTTTCAATAATCTAAACAATATTTAACATTAGATCTAAGAATAGAATGATTCTATTTTCACATATGCTTCTTCTAGTCTTTGATGTAGTATGTTATTCCATTCATCAAAGCCTGATGGATCTTTTGGATAATTGTTGTAATGCTCAACTAACCATTGGTTTTCTTTAGAAGTATATCTGAGTCCTTCTGCAACTGTTTTATTCATTGCACCTCTAATTATCATTCCAATTTTTCCTAATCCTGAAAAGTCTGGATGTTCACCTTTACTAATTGATTCAGCATCTAGTTTGCCCAAAAAGTGTTTCATACCGTAACTGATTTGCTCATTACTCATTTGTTGAATTAATCGTCTAAAGAGTTCAAGACCTGCAGTTTTGTATCCATACTCTTTGATGTAATCTAAATTGTATTGCCATAGACTAGCTTCAGATACATCATTTGCCTCTAATGCTTGTGCAACATTGTTTCCTAGAATTGTACCTGCAATCAAAGCTGGTCCAATACCTCCTGCATCAATTGGTTTTGGCATCCAAGCTGAATCACCAACCATCATGTAACCACCTGATACCATACAATCATTTTGTCTTCTAACTGAAACTTGGAAGACTCCTGAATTATTGTTAATATCTTGAGGCTCTTCAGATAATTTTGCATTTTTAATTGCAGTGTTTCTGTAAAGATATTCTTTCATTAATGATTCAACATTGTCTTTTTTACCTAATCTTTTGTTTCTTTTATCTAAAAGAGATTTTTCAACTCCTAGTCCAATGTTTACTTTGGTGTCTCCTTTTGGAAAAACCCATCCATATCCACCTGGTGCAATATCTTGGTCTAGATGAATAATACAATAATCTGGATCGAATTCTGTAAGATCTTTTTGACCTGGTTCAAAATGCATAATGTATCTGCCAGTTGATTCTAAATCTCGTCTATCTATTCTCTTTTCTACTTTGGTGGAATTTTGAAGTCCGTTTCTAAGCACGGATGTAACTCCTGTTGCATCGATTACCAACTTTGCAGTCTTTTTGAATGGTTGTTTTGTTTTGTTATCTGTTCCTTGAACTCCAACTACTTGTTGTCCTTCATAGATTAAACCTGTAAGTCCAATATCACTTTGTAATTCAATCCCCACCTTTCTGCATCTTTCATTTTGAATCTCTGGTAATTTTTGACGATTTAGCATAAACCCGTCACCGTCAAAAGGAATTGCAGTTTCTTTATCTGGTGAGAATGCCATTACTCCTTTAACGTCATGTTCAATTTCTGGTCTGGTCCATTTTACCTTGATTCTTTCTGTCATGAAATCTACTGCTTCTTTGGAACATGCATCTCCACATACCCAACCTGCCATGGATTTTCTACCTGGGTATATCTCTGGATTCCTATCAACAACCAAAATCTTTGCGTTTTGATTTGAATAATGTGAAATGGCTTGAGCAGTAATTGTACCTGCAAGACCTCCGCCTGCAATTATAACATCATAATCTGACACGATATTGAGGTCTGTCTATCTGTATTTAAAATAATACTATGAAATGTACCTGAAAATCATCAATCTAAAAATATTGATCGATAAAAGGGGTCGGTTCGTCGCGGCGTCTTCAAAGCTTTCGCTCAGACTGGAGCGGCTGTTATTTCCTCATTCCCAAATTGTATAGTTGTTTTATTCCTATTTAATCTAGTTGGCAATTTGTAGAATTTCTGTAAATGTTTTCACCGTATCTTTTTTGTTGTAGATGGGAGTGTGAATTTTTAATTTCACGGTATCTTTTTCTCTAACCGTTAGATTTCCTTTGATTAATTCCTGTTTGTCTAATCTCATATGGAATCTGGAATTCACAGTTCTTTCTTCAATTTCATCAATTAACTCAATTACTTGCTCTGCTGACAGTAACTCAAGTAATTTACTCATGAAATTTTGAGCCTGCTTTTTTACAATTTTTGCATTGAGCAACATTATTGGATTTTCATAATGTCCTTCTGTCTTTTCAACTGTGAAATCTTTTTCTGTAATGTCTAAAACATCCTCAAAAGTCTGCAATATTTTTGACATGTCCTCTGTTGCATGAACAATAACATCTATTGTGATCTCAATCTTATGAACCATTATCGTGAAAGAATAATTCTTTTGATTATGCTTCGAGTAATTTTGTTTCTTTGTCTGCAGTTCTGATGAGTTTTACTTTCTCTAGACCTACATGTCTTACTCTAATTACTTTCTTGAATGCAGCCATGATATCGGAATTAATTTTACTATAACATGTTGCTTGAACAAATTGATCAATTGTCATTTCTGGAATTGTTTTGTTAATTACATCTCTAGCAATTAATCTGAGTGCATGTTGTCTTGATGTGTTAAGTTGTCTGTGTGTTAGAGCAAGTAATTTGATTCTAAAGATATAGCCGTCTTTGGTTTTGATATCTATGATGAAATTAATTTTTGATGAACCACGTCTTACTAAACTACGCAAAAATTCTTTTGAATATTCGTATCTTTTGAAAATTGTCGATGCTTTGTCACCTTCAACTTTGTTAATTTGAAAATAGATTTTGTATTGATGTTGTGAAGGATCCCCTTTTAGAATATCATACAGTGTAACTTCTAAAACTCTACCTGCTGCATTCTCATCATCTGTAATTGGAACATATGCAATTGGAACGTTGTTAAATGAATCTGGTGCCTGTACTGTAACCCAGCGTTTCTCTCTCCACTTGTCCTTTACTCGACCTTTTCTACGTGCCAATTATTAACGACCTTTGAACCCAAAATATAAGGGTATGTCACTAGATCTCTTTCTGATTTCCCATGTAACTCTGTAGAACACTAGGGATTCTGATATGTCCGTCTTTGGTTTGGAAATTCTCCATAATTGATACTAGAACTCTACTTGTTGCAATCAAAGTACTGTTTAGAGTATGGACATACTGTGTATCCTCATTCGTTTTATCTCTAAATCTGATCTTCAATCTTCTTGCTTGATAATCTAGGCAGTTTGAACATGAGACGATTTCCCTATAGGCATTTTGTCCTGCCATCCATGCCTCAATATCATATGTCTTGGCTGATACTTTTCCCATATCGCCACTTGATAGTAACATCACTCTGTGTGGGATTTCCAAGTTTTGATAAAATTCTTCAGCAACTGATAACATCCTTTCATGTTCTTTCCAGGAGTCTTCAGGTCTTGAAAACACAAACTGTTCGATTTTATCAAATTGATGAACTCTAAAAATCCCTTTTTGATCTCTTCCATGAGCCCCTGCTTCTTTTCTAAAACATGGACTAACACCTGCATATCTTAAAGGCAAATCTTTTCCTTCTAGGATCTCTTTTGCTCTCATTGCTGCCATGGCATGTTCAGATGTTCCAATCATGTATAGATCTTCATCTTCAACTTTGTAGATTACTTCTTCAAAATCATCAGCAATCACTGCTCCTTCCATAGATTCCCTATTGATCATGTATGGGGGCTGAACGAGAGAATACTCTTTTTTTGCTAGGAAATCTAATCCGTAATGAATCAATGATTGATTTAATCGAACCAGATCGTTTTTCAAATAATAGAATCTAGCACCTGCTACTTTTGCAGCTCTTTCAAGGTCCACTAAATCTAAATTTTCTGAAATATCGATATGATCATTTATTTTAAAATCAAAATTTGGAATTTCACCCCATTTCCTTACTTCTTTGTTTGCACTTTCATCTGTTCCAACTGGAACTGATTCATGTACAAGATTGGGAATAGTCAATGCTAATTTTGCATATGTATTTTCAATATTTTCTTGTTCTGACTCTAATTTTGCAAGGTCAACTGAAACATTTTTCATTTCTGACAAAATTGATGAGGTATCCTCTCCTGCCTTTTTCTTTTGAGCAATTTCTAATGCTACTTGGTTTTTCTTTTTTCGTAATTCGTCAGTTTTTAGAATAAATTCACGTCTTTTTTGATCTGACTCGATTAATGTATCTAAATCAAAATCTACAGCTCTTGATTTGATCATTTCTCTAATGATCTGTGATTTTTCTTTTATGATTTTAGGATCTAACATTACTCAATCACCTTTAGAGCAACTTGGATATGTTCCATAACTTCATCAACTGTCCCTGTAAGCTGCTTCATATTCTTTTTACTTTCAAAATTAAAAACTAGTTTATTATCAATATTTTCAACATAAAGGCTCAATCCTTCTGGAAAATCTACATTGTCTGGCTCTAAGGCTTTTTTTACAGCTTCAGATTTCTCTTTTGATATATTATTGAGAACTATCTGAACTTGACACGTTAACGACATTTACTTCCAAATAGTTAAGAAATCCATCCAATTTGTCTTTAGTTATTTTTGCCCCAGCGGCTGCATTATGGCCTCCGCCAATACCATCAAATTTCTCAGCTCCTGTTCTCATAATTTCACTGAGATTGATATCTGATGTACAGCCAAATGATTTTCTTGATGAGAACTTTATGGTATTCTCTTCGGCTTTAGTTCTCAAAATTACAATTTTTCCAGAATTTTTAGGTGATCCAGCAATTAATGATGAGATGGTTCCTGTCATTGTTTCTGGAACTATATCCTCTCCATTTACCATTACACATGTCTCACTTTCTGAAATTCTCCATCTTTCATTGGATAAAATATTCATGTATTCCCTGATCATTTTTCTGTAATCAATCAAAATCGTCTCAGCTTCTCTTAGAATTTTATTTCTATCTCCCATGCAAACTGCCATTCCAACACCAGAACGATTAATTCTTCCACATGAATTTAACATGGTTGAAAACTCTCTTCCATCCCTTAAGAAACTCCTGATGTCTTCTCTAGGAAATGTATAGGTACACCCGATTAATTCTGACATAATCTCTGTAGCATTTTTTCCTGATGCAAATTTTGTGATTGCCTCAATTACTTGCCTTTTTTCTTCTTCATTGAGTTCTGCTGGAACTCTCCATCTTCCTTCTTCCTTTAGATTAATACCTGATGAATTGAGGATTGATAGACAAGAATCTCGATTCCAGGTTAATCCTTCGATAAATGGCTGGGATGTAAATGCCAAAGCGTCAACAAGTGACCTAGTTTCTCTGCCTACCAACAATAAATCTAAATCAATTTCGACTAAACCTTGATCTTTGGCAATGTTGGCAATCTCGAAATTTTTACCTGTAAATGATTTTCTCTCCCCCTGGTCTTGTCTATCTCCTAAAGCTGAAACAACAGCAATTGCAGATAAATCTGAATTCTTCTCATCTAAGGCAACTGAAGCCAAATATGCCATTCCACCTGCACAAATATCGGCCCCTCCATCAATTCCATATTTCCATGAATTTATGACATTTTGATTATCTATCTCCTCATCTGGTATTTGGTGGTGATCTAACACAATCCAATTATCCCCTAATGTCTGATCTAATTCTTTTCCAAAACCTCCTCCTAAATCAGTAACAATGTGAAAATCCCTAGAATCTGTTTTGAAAGATTCTAAAACATTCTTGCTAAATTCCTTTGATGTTCTGACTGTACAGTTTGCCCCTGCTCGGATTAGGGCTTTAGTAATTATGCTTCCTGACGTTAATCCGTCACAATCAATATGGGTTGTAACAGAAATCGATTTTTTTGATTTGATACAATCTGAAATTTTGTCTTTGAAATATGAAAGTGATTCATCAAGTAATTTTGTCATTACTCTAATTGAGCAACCACGGATTTATACTTCCAGGTTTTAGAAATTCTTCCAATTCTTTTGTAGTAGACTGATAGTCTGTGAACTTTGGCTTCAATTAATTCTAGAGATCTGACATTTCTGTTATCTCCTTTGTTTGCCTTAAGGTGCTTTTGAAGACCTATTGCTTTTCTAACAATGTTCTCAAGATCTTCTGGCATTTCAGCCTTCAAATCATTTTCCTCTAAAATCTGCCCCATGCTCTTTTTGGTAATTGGTTTGATTAGAGGAATTGAATGCTGATCTCTTAATTTAATGCCGATTTGACTAGGAGTCAAACCATCTTTAGAATATTTGATAATCAATTCTTCAATTTCTGCTGGACTTTGCGTAATCCATGAAGGTTCACGAAGTGTAGCTGGTCTAATTGAATGTGATTTTCCATGTCTGTGTGTGTGCATTCGTCCCATGATTTGGCTGATTATAGTGCAGAATTAAACGTTACTTATACTGATCTCGTACATTGAACTCGGATTTGGAGTTCAGAATAAAAGTTAAATAAGTCTCTGGCACCAAAACGAACAGGTAAACAGTATGAATACAAAAATACTATTAGCAGCATCCTTGATTGCTGTATTCACTATCGGATTCTATGCAGAAAGTGCAGTAGCATTTGCACAGTACATGGGTAATGTTGGTAGCGAAGGACAAACCGGATCATACACACTAGAAGAAGCACTTGAGATTCAAAAAAGAAGAATTGATGCAGCCGAAGCAAATCCAGCTTCTGGTTCAGGAACTCCTTATCTTGATGCAAGTGGTGTAATTGGTGCATCTGTTATTGCAGCAGCCGTATTCGGTGGTATTGCAGGAGCTTTCTTCATTAGAGGAAGATCTGGCAAATACGCAGCAATGGGAAGAGGATAAACAAACCTCACTTTTCTCTTATTTTATTATCTATTCTCTAGTGTAAACTGTAACTTTTCTCCTAACCTTATTCAATACTGATCTCGTACTTTGTGATAATAAAAGAAATGTATATATCGCACAAATAGAGCCAAACTATTATGATTCCTATCGTAGGTACTTTCCTAAGCATCCTGTCTTCACTTACAGGACAACTAGGACCAAACTATGATCCATTATTTTACGATGTAATGATTTACATCTTCGGAACCATGATGTTTACAATATTCCTTCTAGGAATTATCTCATTCTGGTTACGTGTACACGGCTGGGCTTACAAAGACAACCGTGAAAGATGGGTTGACGAATTAGACAGACACTTTGAAAGAGAAGGTATCGGTCTCATTCCAGACAACGGTAAATACTGGTAAAATTACCAACTTTCATCTTTTCATTATTTTTAATATCCATTAGTGAAAACTAAGCTGTTTCAGAAAATTCAAATTTTTACAAAGTCTGCAATTGTATTTTAGTTAAAGCCTGTATGTGCTAGTTTTCTGGTTCTGGAAGGAAGTCAGTATCTTTTGATGTATCATAATCCTTTGAAGTAAATACTCCCTTGTAGTGATATCCATCTTGCAATAGTGTATTGATGAATTTTGTTGATTCTTTATCATTTACATAGAAAGTTGATTTATCCTGATCCATCTCTCTTAGAGGGAAATCCCACATCCACAAAAAGTGACCTATTTCCCATGGATACTCTTCTTCCCATTCTACATAGATTGTTCCATCATCTGTTAAAGTATACATGGCTCTTTGACATTCATCCTCGTTAAATCCGGAGTTAATATTGGCAGGAATCTCAGCTGGTAGGCCATCAATAATTAACTCTAAAGTGACCTTCATTTTGAAAGGAGTTTCCCTATCATCTATGCAGACCTTTAGGGGATCATCCTGACCAATCATAGTGAAAAATGATGACATAACCGCTACAGTACCAATTCCAACAATAGTTGAAATTATTAGAAACCTGATAGTTTTTTTCCTCTTGTAAGGATCACTAGTACCAGGATATTTCATCGTGATGGCTTTAACCAGATTCCTTAAAGTCCTTTCTCTTACTCATACATTATCTCAATTATATCACATTGATCTTGATGATCTGCAAGAAAATAGGTTATTTCATCAGAGTCGATTTCAAGCCATTCTGATTCTCCTTTGTATGGAAGATAATCTTCAATAAACAAGTCCTCTTTTCCTGATATCCTAACCACTATTTTCTCACTTTTTGGTTTTATCCCAAATGGCAATTTTAGAACTTTTCCTCTTCTTTGATTTTGGATGTTTACCTTGTATTTGTCAGAACGAAATTCTGTTTCTCCAAAAAAATAACTTTGAAAAATATCTAATTTGGTGATCTTGAAACTCAACATATTTTCTCTACTATTTTCTAGAAGATAAAACTTGGTGATTTGATTACGTTAACCGTAAAGGAGTATCTATAAAATGAAAAGGAAAAGGTTGGGTTGTTTAGATTACTTGCCAAGGTCGTGTTGCAAACGTAATGACATATCCTACACCGATAATAATTGATTGGTATGCGATGTTGGTATATGGGATTGGTTTGATAATTGGTTCACCTTCAACGACTACTGTTTGACCTGGACCAAGTCCTGGACCAACTTGTGCTACATTGAGTTGGGTGTGTACGTGGTATACACCTGCTTCAAGTGCTTTTGCAGACAATGAGTAATCGACTACTGAGTTACCTGGAATGTCAAAGACGTTTCCTGGTGGATCTCTTGCCAACATTTCCCATCTGTTACCTGCGTTGGTTGACTCTGAGAAAATGGATATCCATCCTCTAAGGTCTCTTTCTACTAAACTGACTAATGTTCCTTGAAGTGTCAAGGTTTCGCCAGTTTGTAGGGATTGTCTGTTAAAGGCTTCGTCTTCAATTCTGACAAAACGACTTTGGAGTTGTGCTTGGACACCGTGTGNNAAAACACGTCGTTATATGTTTTACCTTAACAACGAGGATCGATACAATAATCTATGTAAATCATTGATGTATAACATTGAAATTGATCAAAAAATAATCAAATTTCAATATTTCTGAATATTATAATATGTAATAATTTGATATAATTATTAAATTATTATAAATTTTTGAACAAAAATTCTTTAATGCAAAACTCTTACTTTATATCCTCAATTAACATGACTCTATACATGGCACAGATGCCCGCATTAATCCCAAAAGAAGTTGAGATCCAGAGACTAAAGAAAATCTGGCTCATCGTTATTGCTATGGGTTCTACTGCAGCCTCAGTCGAAGTTGATAACTTCGTTGACGGTTCTTTGCATCAAACCTCTATCAGAGATAGTGCTTTTACACCAGCTCACTGGTGGCTATACTCCCACTTCATCACATTACCACTTGGATGGGGAGCAGCAGCAATCTATGATAGAAAAGTTCCAGTTCTTAGAGGCCCAAATAATTCAATGAACACTGGATTGAAGATGACCATTCTAGGTTACCTTGCAACCATGTTTACTATTGGTGTCAATGAGATGTGGCATTTCTGGTTTGTAGAAGAAATCTTTGCAGTTCCAAATCACTGGATGTTTAACATGGGAGTCGTAGTGGCTTTCATGGGTGCACTCGCATACGTAGTTAGAGTATATGCTCGTCTCGTAGAACTAGGTGCAGAAACTCCAGGAGAGAANNGTTGCAGAGATGTACAAGATGGCCTTAGAAGGCAAATTGTACAGCAGAGCAATTCCTTAGAAAAAGTGCTTTAGCACATTTTTTTCTTTTATTATTTTTTAAAATGACGTAGATCGTACAAGTCATATCCATTTAAGAAAGACTTAAAAGAATCTGAATTAGAATAATTCCAGAATGACTCTTCCAAAAGGATTCGGTTCTGGTGGCGGTGGCGGTTCATCAAGCGCTGACATAGAACGAATGATTGGAAAACGCGTTGAAAACATGACTGGTATGATCACTATTTCATATTGGGCAGCATTATTGGCAACTTTTGGCGGTACTGCCGCAGGATACTTCTATTATCCATGGGCATATCCAACAGCCAGTGGTCACTTTGCATTCATCG
>JBOEHF010000087.1:0-156 GCA_050633805.1 Candidatus Nitrosopumilus sp. | reverse complement strand
TATGGTCTGGTTAAGACGATGTACACACTACTTATTCATAGTAGTAGTTGCAGTTAACTCAACACTGTTAACAATTAATGCAGGAGACTACATCTTCTACACTGACTGGGCTTGGACTTCGTACACGGTATTCTCAATATCGCAAACGTTGATGCT
>JBOEHF010000086.1:0-3035 GCA_050633805.1 Candidatus Nitrosopumilus sp. | reverse complement strand
GAACAGAAGCATTTTGCAGGATTTAATCCAGAAGTATTTTGGGTTACACATTCTGGAACCAATGAAGTAGGGGACAGACTTGCATTAAGACCTACATCTGAGACTTTGGCATATACGTTATACTCAAAATGGATTCAAAGTTGGAGAGATTTACCGTTAAAAATTAATTTTTGGAATACGGCTTTAAGAGCAGAGATTAAAGCAACAAAACCGTTCCTTAGAACATCAGAGTTTTTGTGGCAGGAAGGTCATACTGTACACACCACACAAGAAGAGGCAGAAAAGGAGGTAATGAAAATTCTAGACATTTACAAAAACACAGTAGAAGAGGAGCTTGCAATCCCAGTTACGACAGGTAAAAAAAGTGAAAAGGAAAAATTTGTGGGGGCAGTTTATACAACAACTATGGAATCAATTATGCCAGACGGCAAAGCGTTGCAAATGGGAACATCGCATTTTCTAGGACAGAATTTTTCAAAGCCATTTGAAGTAAAGTTTGCAGACAAAGACAATGTAGAGCATTTTGCATGGCAAACGTCATGGGGAGTTTCATGGAGGTTAATCGGAGCAATGATCATGGCCCATGGTGATGACAAAGGGCTTGTGTTGCCACCAAAAGTTGCTCCAATGCAAATAGTAATTGTTCCAATTTACAGAAATGATGAAGGAAGAGACAAAGTGTTACCAAAGGTTGAAGAGATCATAACAGAGTTAGAGTCTAAAGAAATTAGAGTTCATGTTGATGACAGAGAGGGGCTGTCGCCAGGTTACAAATTCAATGATTGGGAAATGAAGGGAGTCCCAATAAGAATTGAGATAGGACCAAAGGACATCGAAAAAGAAAGTGTTGTTCTTGCAAAACGACATAATTTGGAAAAAACAAGTTTAGGTTTTAACGAGATAGAAAAAATATCCACAATACTAGATGAAATCCAAGTCGAGATGCTGAAAAAAGCCAAGGAGGAAGCTGAAATCAACAGCGTTGAAATTTCAACATATTCAGACTTTAAATCAAAAATTGAAAAAGGAGGATTCTTCCATTCTCCGTGGTGCGGAAAACAAGAATGTGAAGAAAAAATCAAAGAAGAAACAGGTGCAGAAATCAGAGTAATTCCGTTTGAAAGCAACAATACAACTCAAAAATGCATTTACTGCCAAGAGCAAAGTGTTTCAATTCCAATTTTTGCTAGAGGGTATTAAAAACCACCTACAGATATAATAATACAAAAATATAACTTTTCAATAATGACCTCAAATCCTGAATTAGAAAAAGAGAAACCATTGTTAGAGCAATTCATAGAAACTAGAAACAGAACATTAGAACTTGTTAAAACTCTAGAAAAAGATGATTTCATAGTTCAGACTGCATTTTTTATGAGTCCACCAAAGTGGCATGTAGGTCACGTAAGCTGGATTTATGAGGCAATCATGAGTAAATTAGATAAAGATTATGAATTTTATTCAAAAGAATTTTCAGAGTATCTAAATTCCTATTACCAGCAATTTGGAGTTCCTCACGACAAAGGATTAAGAGGCGTAGTATCAAGGCCAACTGTTGATCAAATATTCCAATACTTTAACACAATTAATCAAAGAATGGAGAAATTTATTGAATCAAAATCACTGAACACAGAAGAGACAAAATTAATCACGATGGGATTTCATCACGAATGCCAACATCAAGAATTGCTAGTATACGATTTACAGCATTTGCTTGCTGAGCAATATAGACCTATTAGAAAAAAAGAGATTCCAAAACAAAATGTAGTCGAGAAAAAATCAGTTTTAATCAAAGGCGGATTGTACGAAATGGGGTATAATGGAGAAAAATATTGTTATGATATTGAATTACCTGAACATAAAATTTTCCTAAATGATTACAAAATGGACGTGTATCCTGTGACAAATCAACAATATCTTGAGTTCATTGAAGATGGGGGATATGAGACATACAAGTATTGGTTATCAGACGGATGGGAGAAAGTAAAAGCAAACAAGTGGAATGCACCAATGTATTGGGAAAAAATCGACGATCAATGGCATGTGCGAGACTTCTTAGGAATTAGAAAAATCAATCCAAACGAACCAGTATGTCATGTTAGTTACTATGAAGCAGATGCATATTGCAAATGGGCAGGAAAAAGATTGCCTACTGAAGGAGAATGGGAGAAAGCTGCTTGTTGGAATGAAGAAAAACAAGAAAAAACAGTATATCCATGGGGAAATCAAGATCCTGGTGAAGACAAATGTAATTTACTTGAATCAGACTATTGGGGATGCACAGAAGTAGGATCATTTCCCAATGGAACTAGTTCTTCAGGGTGTCAACAAATGATTGGAGACGTATGGGAGTGGACGTCATCTGAATACACAGGGTATCCAGGATTCAAAACTGGTTTTGACGAATATAATGATAAATGGTTTACAAATCAAAAAGTTTTGAGAGGAGGCTCATTTGGAACTCCAAAAATGTCAATCAGAGGAAGTTATAGGAACTTCTTCAGATTAGATGAAAGATGGTTATTTGCAGGTTTTAGATGTGCAGAAAATATCTAGATTTTCATCATCATGAACTAAGACCCTCAAGGTGACTTGTCAAATTAGTTCAAGGTCCCTTAATTTAGGTTCAAATCCACGGGGAATTCACCTAGGTGTTTTTTGGATTTTATTCCATTTTGCAGAAAAAACTCACAAGTGTTGTAAATCATTTCTTTAAACAATCACAGCCACAAGAAAACATTCCAGATTTTTCCATACATTGATCATGGTGTTTGTTATAGCATTTATTACAGATTATCATTTGCTTCACCTTTGTTGTGAGTTTTTTCATGTTCACGTACCTCCTCATCAAACTTGTATGAAGTTCCAATCCAATGAAAGTCACATTTACTGCATCTGTATTTCATTTATCTTCCTATTTCTTTTGCACAAATTGATGAACATGTTGTATCATCGCTCAAACTTTCGTATTCTCTGCCACAATGAATACATGTTCTAAAAGACATGTGTTAATTACACGTTCATACTATAAAAGA
>JBOEHF010000085.1:0-8978 GCA_050633805.1 Candidatus Nitrosopumilus sp. | reverse complement strand
ATTGTAACAAAGTTTGCTCCTTCAAATAATGACTTTGCAACAGTTAATTCTTTTTTAGCATCCCGGATTGGAACTGAAATAATGTTTTTGCCCTTGATTGTTTTTATTCCCGGGCCAAACATCGGGTGTATACAAATTGGATTAATCTTAGCTGGCATTTTGGATAGTGATGAAACTACTTTTGATTTCTCAGATGAAATTTCGATAAGATATGTGCCACGTTTCATCTCTTTTGCAATTAATCGAATAATTTCAGGTGTTCTTCTTGTAGGGGTACACAAGACAACATAGTCTGCTTTTAAAATTCCTCCAACTAGTGATTCTGACACTATTGTACTTTTTCCAGGAATTTTATTTTCTAAATCATACCCTGTCACTTCATAGCCTTGATCTGCAAAGTATTTTACAAACCATTGACCCATTTGGCCCCCTGCACCTACTACTGTGATCTTTTTCATTGATTCTCACTCATAATGTTACTCATTATATCCATTCCTTCACTCAATATATCTTCATTTTGACATGCAGATAATCTAATGAAATTCTTGTAGTTGCCAAATCCTTCCCCTGGGGCTACTGCCAAACCTTTCTCTAATGTACTATTGGCAAATTGAATCCCATCAAATCCTTCTTGATTAACTCGTGCAAAAATGTACATTGCCCCATCAGGATTTACAAATTCTAATCCCATCTCATCTGCTTTTTGTGTCAACATATCTAGTCTGTTTTGTACGGTATTAGTATTGTTGGATGTATCTGCTTCTAGAGCCTTCATTGCTACGTATTGGATTGGTTCAGAGACATTTGTCAAACACAGTGCCTCTAATTTTGCCATTTTTTCAATGATTTTTGGATCTGCTATGGCATACCCTATTCTAAATCCGGTCATTGCATGAGATTTTGAAAATGATTGAGTGACAATACTTTTTTCATAATTGTAACTAAGGACACTCTTCCAACTTGTTTTTGCATACTGTGAATAAATCTCATCAGATAACACATAGAGATTATTCTTTTTTGCTAATTCAATAATATCGTCTTGTAATTTTTCACTTAGAATTTTCCCTGTTGGATTATTTGGATAGTTAAGAACGATCATTTTTGTATTTGAATTTATTGCATTTTTGATTTGTTCTAAAGATGGATTCCATTTATCTTCAAATGTCGTATTGATTGTTCTGACTTTGATTCCTGCATTTAATGCACAATCTTTGTAGGCAGGCCATGCAGGCTCAATTACAATCATCTCCTCTCCCGGATTAAGCAGCGTAGTTATTGCGGTAAAAATTGAAAATCTTGCACCCGGACTAACAATGATGTTTTCTTCTTTAACATTTGTATTGAATTTATCTGAAACGTATTTTGCAAGTGCATCTCTAAACACTGGCATTCCTTTTGCTTGACCGTATTTTAGAAAGCCTTTATCAAACACTTCTTCTAATGAATCCTTTACAATCTTTGGTGGTAAAAAGTCCGGCTCTCCCACTTCCATGTGGATAATTTTTTTCCCTTGTTCTTCAAGTGATTTTGCTTTTAAGAAAATTGATAGATGAGTTTGTTTGTTAGTTGATTGAACTTTAACTGATTCATTTAAGAGGAAATTTAAAAATTTTGTAGCAATTGTTTCATCTAGTCCTATATTGTTGCATAATGAGATTACTTTTCCACGTAGACTGTCTTCTCTTGCTTCATCAGTAACCCCTTTACCGATATTTTTTTTGACTTCTCCAATTTCTTTTGCAATATCTGTTCTGGTTTTCAACAACTCTATCATTTTTAGAGTAATGTCGTCCATTTTGTTGCGAAGATCATCGATGTCTGACATTTTCTTATAATGTTGGTTTAATTGCTCCTGAAATGAGTGCATGATCTGCTAGGGTTAATGCCACAAGTGAATCCACTACTGGAGGGGCTCTTGGCACTACACATGGGTCGTGTCTTCCTTTGACTTGAAGAATTGTTTCTTTCTTTGTCTTAATGTCTACCGTTTTTTGTTTTTGAGCAATTGATGATGCAGGCTTCAAAGCAATTCTCATAGTAATTGGCATTCCATTAGAAATGCCACCTAGAATTCCTCCTGACCTGTTAGTTTCTGTAACAATTTTTCCTTTTTTTACTGTGTAAAGATCATTATTTTCAGAGCCATAAAGTTCTGAGCCTTCAAATCCAGAACCAAATTCAATTCCTTTGACAGATGGAATTGAAAAGATAGCTTTGCTCAAATCGGATTCTAATGAACTAAAAATTGGTTCGCCTAACCCTACTGGAACTTTTGTTGTAACTGATTCAATGATTCCTCCAAGTGAATCCCCTTTCTTTCTGGCATCTAAAATATTCTCTCTCATTATTTTTGCTGTTTTGGTTTCTGGGCAGCGAACCTCATTTTTGTAAATTGAATTAATCATGTTTTCATTAAACTCTCTTTCCATCTTTGTTTTTCCAATTTGTGATGTGAAAGAATTTGTTTCAACACCTAATGTTACTTTAAGTAATTTTCTTGCAATAGCACCACCCATCACATGTGTTGCAGTTAGTCTTCCAGAAAATATTCCTCCACCTCTATGATCATTGAAATGGTTATACTTTATCATTGCGGGATAATCTGAATGTCCTGGTCTTAGCTTTGTTTTCAAATTTTCATAATCTTTTGATTTTTGATCACCATTCCAAATTACCATTGTAATCGGAGCTCCTGTTGTAAATCCTCTAAAAACTCCTGAAATTATTTCAACAACATCTCCTTCTTTTCGTTGAGTGGAAATTAGATTTTGGCCTGGTTTTCTAAGATCTAACATTTTTTGAATATCTTTTTCATCAATTTCTAATCCTGCCGGACATCCATCTAATATGGCACCAATGGATTTTCCATGACTTTCACCAAAACTTGTTAAAACAAGACGCTGACCAATAGAACTTCCCGGCAACATACTATCAAAGTTAATTGATGCTTATAATTCCTCATTCTGAAATTTCTTGAAATTTTTGACGGCCCGTTATTAGGTTTTTCATTAATTTATTAGACATGCTTAAAAATTATAATATTATTAGATATAATATGAAATAATTCTAAAATATTCTTAAATATCATTATTATATACAATATATATGCAAAACCATGTAAATTATAACGAATAATTTGCGCGGCCTGCGAAAAAGACATGTTATCAACACAAAAGCGTTGTGGGTGAGGAGAATGCTTTTCACCCTATACAGGGTCGCGCCTTTTATCTCCATTAGACAATTTTTTTGAAAAATAATTTTATTCTGTTGTAATATCTGCACCCATACGATTCATCTCTTTGACGAAATTTGGGTATGATATTTTAACTGATTCTGGATCAGTCACGGTACAATTTCCTACATACATTCCTGCAATACAAAAAGCCATGAACAATCTATGGTCTTCTTCTGAATTCAAATCAGCTCCGGAGATATTTTCAGATGCTTCTAAAATCAATCCGTCTTCTTTTTCTTGAATGTTGATTCCAAGTTTTGCAAGTTCTCTTGACACTATTGCAATTCTGTCTGTTTCTTTTAGTCTTGCATGTTTGACATTAAAAATTTCGATTGGATTCGATGACTTTAATGCCAAAATTGCAAGTGGTGGAAGAAGATCAGGCGAATTACTTAAATCAAATTTTCCTCCGTTTAGTTTTTCCGGTATTTTGATTTGTATCTGTTCATCATCCATTGTAATTTGAACCCCTAACTGTTCTAAGAAATCAATGAAAACTTCATCACCTTGCGGTAAATTTCCCATGTTTCCTTTAATCGTAATGTTTTCTCCGTTTAGAACATTTGCTGAAAGTAAAAGTGCAAGACTAGAAAAATCAATTGGTACAGCAAATGTGCATTCTTTATAGATTTGCGGGGTAATGTTGTATCTTTTGTACGGGATTAGCGTTTGGACTGTAACTCCGAATTTTCTCATTGTGGAGATTGTTGCATCAAGATATGGTTTTGATACCAGGTTTCCTTCAATTGTTAAATTAATCCCTCTTTCAGTTAATGGCGCACTGATTAATAATGCTGAAATGAATTGACTGGAAAAATTTCCTGGAATTTTAACCTCCCCTCCTGTGACCTTTCCTTTTATTTTGATTGGGGGTTTTCCATCAGTTGAACTACATTGTGCACCTATGCTTGTTAGCGCATCTAAGAGGGGTTGCATTGGTCTTTTCTGTAAACTTGAATCCCCTGTCAATGCAATCTCTTCAGAAAACAAACTTGCAATCCCTGAGGCTATTCTCATGGTGGTTCCAGAGTTTTCTGTGTTGATTTCAGGCACTTTTGTACCTATTTTGATAGGATTTTTGACAACAATTGATGAATTTTCAATTTCAATATCTGCACCAAATTTTTTGCATGCTTCAATTGTTGCCTTTGTATCTGCGGAAAATAGGACATTTTCTACTGTGCTGTTTTTGCCTGCAAGTGATGCAATGAATATTGCCCTGTGGGTATAGCTTTTGTTTGGAGGGCAAATTATCTCTCCGGAAATTTTTGATTTTTTGACTTTACACTTCATGAACTTCTGCCTTTTTGTTATTAATTTTCGAAACAATAATGTGTCCTTCTAATGAAGAAAATACTTTTTTAATGGCCGCTTCATTTTCTTTTTTTGTTATTGCAGCTATTGATGGCCCGTTACCCGAAACTGATGCTCCAATTGCTCCTTTTTCAATTAAATTTGTAATGATTTGGGGTTCAGAACTTAGAATTGAAGATGTTATCAAGCCGTTAATTATCATTGAATCCCAATAGTTTGATTTTCTAGCCAACTCCCATGCTTTTTCAAATATTGATGAGAAGATTTTCAATTTTTTCAAATTTCCTCTCTTCCTATTTTTTGGGACGAAAATAATTGCGGTTAGATTTGAAGGCGCTTTTTCAAATTGAATTCTTTTTTTCTTTGCATTATCTGTAACATTGAAACCTCCATAATAACAAGAACATGCATCATCATACGCACCTGTGATGCTAACTTTGGATTCTATTGATGCATCAACTCCTGCAAGTAGAATTTGTTGATCAGTGAGTTTTGGTTTGAATATTTTTGCACATGCCATGGCAATTGCTGTGGATATTGCACTAGAACTTTTTAACCCATATCCTGTTGGAATTTCTGAATCCAGAGTTATTGAAATTTTATTTTGCTCAAGATCTTTTTTGGAAACTATTTTTTCGACAGTTTTATTGATTAATCGTGAACTAAGGCTTTGATTTTCAGATTGAATCGTTATTCCTTTGCCGGGGCTTGTCTCTACAGTAGCCTCAACTTTCAATTCTATTCCTAATGTTGCCCCTTTTTGATTTGCAATTGCATTAACTAGTGACACTGCGCCATGAATGGTTGCGTGAGCTTTTGCCATCAAAATCCTCCCAACAGTGCTTTTTTCATGGCATTATAAGGTGCTTCCACACCATGCCAAATCTCAAAAGATCTTACTGCTTGACCTAAAAGCATTTCATAACCATAAATGATGATTGCCTTTTTTTCTTTTGCTTTTTTTATAAAATCAGTATTCATGGGCATGTATACAATATCATAAACAATTGTTTTTTCATTTATTCCTTCTAAAGAAATTGGACTGGGTTCGTTTCTAAGGCCTATCGATGTGGCGTTTACTATAATGTTGTAATCTTTTGCAGTATCTTTAACGTCATCAATTTTTATCGCATTTGCTTCTAGTCCTATGCTTTTTGCAAATTCTGAAAGATTTTTAGCTTTTTCCAATGTCCTATTGGCAATTGTTATGCTCTTTGCTTTCTCTTTTGCAAATCCTGCAACTAGGGCTCTTGCAGCTCCTCCTGCACCAACGAGTAGAACTTTGGTGTCTGTAATTTTCAATTCTTTTTTTTTAAATGGCTCTAAAAATCCATCCATGTCTGTATTGTATCCTTTTAGAATTCCGTCTATGTTTGAAACTGTATTAACTGCACCAATCAAACTGCATGATTCATCTATTTTGTCTAGATATTTCATCATCTCTATTTTGTGGGGGATGGTGATGTTGAATCCGTCAATTTTGATTTTTTTTAACCCTTCAATTCCTTCTGCTAGTTCTCCTTTTGGAATTCTGTATGCGATATACGATGAATCTAAATCCATTTCTCGAAATGCTGCACTATGAATATTTGGAGATAACGAATGATCAATAGGATCTCCGATTACTGCAAAGGATTTACTCATATGGTATTCTTGAATATCATGATTGATTTAAACTCTCAACCATGAGATTGTTATTTTTTTAAATTTGTAATTTTTTTAACTTCATCTACACTGAACTGACCTGGTGCAACTGGTTTTCCTAGTGAAACATAAGTGTAAGGACTTCCCAAATATAGGCACAAAATCCTTGAAATTCTGCCCAAATCCCCCATTGCAAATGAAATTAGATTGTTCCTTCCTTTTTTGCCATACAACTCCAGCATTCTGGTGGAATCATCTGTTGATTTTGCAGTACTCACTATTTTTACATTAGATGAGAACTTGCTCATCTGATTAATCTTCTTTTTTAGTTCTGATGATTTTGGTGTCTTTTTGAAATCATGCCATGAAACTAGTAATTTTGTTTTTGCGGATTTGAAATATTTAACCAAATCTGAATTTTTCTTCAATGTATTAAATTCCACATCTAATAGGAATGGATTGTATTCTGCAATTAATTTTAAAATTGCAACTCTTTCTTTTTCATTTCCTGAAAATTTTCCTCCTTCTGTTTTTGGTCTTAATGTACAAACAATTCTGTTAAGATCCTTTTTTATCAGTTCTAATGTTTCAGGGATTTGTTCTTTTCTTAAAAAGTCAAATCGTATTTCCACAAAATCTGATTTTGAAAGTGCAACCTTCAATGTTTTTTTGGTTTTACCTGGTGTTGTCTCTGCAACTGAAACACAAGTCTTGTATTTCATTTTTCTAAAATATATTCATCGGACACTTCCATTCCAAAATGTCTGCCAGTTGCAGGTTTTGAATGGACCATTACAGTATCTCCTTTCTTAAGATGAGTTACTGAAACTAGTTGTCCATTTGATTTTACAAAGCGAATTGTTTCTGCATCTTGTGCGATGATTCCTCCGGTCTCTCCTCCAACAGTTGCTTTAATCATTAACATTGGTCTGCGCTCGATCTTTGATCTCCCAACTGTTGCTCTTCTTGCTTTGCCTTTGGAGTTGAGAATTAATACTTCTGAGCCTGTTTCTACTTCTGAAAGATANNGTTGTTCCATCTGGAGATAATGTGTAACAATGAACTGCACCTGCATTGACTCTAAATGGTCTTGGTGATGTAAATGATGAACCAACTGATTCGTTATGTACAAGAAATAGAAAGTTTGATCTGCTTCCAATCAGCATTCCCTCACCCTTGTGCAACATTGATGCAGTGTCCACGCACACTCGTTCTCCGTCTCCAACTTCTTTAATTTCTGTTATCTTGGCAGGTTTCATATCAAAACTCTTTGTTCCCAAGTATATCATGACCTCTCTTACTTCGTTAATTGATGATGTGCTAAAGATCACCCCATCTACTCCTACTTCTAAAATTGAAAACATTTTTCTGACTTCCTCAGGAGTTCTTGCAATTGCAAAAATTTTGGTATGGATTTTGTGTAGTTTGGCAATGATATTTTCTAACGGAATTATTTTCCAGTCTTTTACTTCCACAATAACAAAATCTAATCCCTTCTTTGCGATGTTGAGGGCATTATCAATATCGGTATTTGATAAAATCTGAAATTTTTTACCTATTTTTTTGCCCTTTGGTTTTACTCCGTCTTTATCTATTACCACATAATTTGCAGCACTGGACGGATAAACTGTTTGAAGTTTTGTCTTTTTCTTGCCTAATTTTTTAGGATCAAGAAACACCATTTTTACTCCTTCATCCTCCAACTGGGGCAAGAACTTAGCTAATTGTGTTTGTGACCCTTTTGGCAAAATAATTAATTCTCTTGTTTTATTCAATTTTTTTCATTGCTTCCTTTGCGGTTCCTTTTCTGAAAATAATTTCAGCTAATGCTTCTATCATTTTTTCAGGTGTTTTATGTGCAAAGATGTTTCTACCATATGTAACTCCTTTAGCTCCTGCAACCATGGCATCCTCTGTCATTTGAAGAATATCTAAATCTGTTTTAGCTTTTGGTCCTCCTGCAATTACAATTGGAACTGGTGTAGTCTTTACAATTTTTGAAAATGAATCAACATCTCCTGTGTATAATGTCTTGACAATATCTGCTCCGCACTCTGCACCAATTCTTGCAACGTGTGCCACAATTTCTGGGTCATGTGGGTTTTTGATATTCTCTCCTCTGGGATACATCATTGCTAAAAGAGGCATTCCCCATTTATGACATTGATCTGCTGTCATTCCAAGTTGCTCTAGCATCTCTGGTTCTTCTTTGCCTCCGATGTTGATGTGTAGTGAAACTCCATCTGCCCCCATTGCAGCTGCTTCTTTTACAGTACCTGTAAGCATTTTGCGATTAGGGGATAATGATAATGCCGTACTACTTGAAAAATGAGCTAAAATTCCTACTTTGGGTGGTTTTGGTAATGATTTGATGATTCCTTTGTTGATAATTACACTGGTAAGACCATGGCCTTCACATTTGTAAATTGTTTCTGCTGGGTTTTCAAGACCTTCAATAGGTCCATTTGAGATACCATGATCCATTGGAATACACAGCATTCTTCCCTTTCTGAGAATTCGATTAAGTCTAATTTGATTTCCTGATACCATGATTTGAACTGATTTTTGTGCCCTACTTAAAAATAACGTGAACAGATGATCTTCTCTTTGATAAAAATTGCGCACAAATCACCCATTTGTTTAATTCTTTTTTGCTTATGATTTCTATCAAGGATTAAATAGAAATTCTAGAGGATGAAGATTACTTGAGTCAGACTACTGAACAGATACAAAAAAGCGATATCAAAGACATTTTAGAAAATTCTCTTAATGGAAAAAGACCAGG
>JBOEHF010000084.1:0-13677 GCA_050633805.1 Candidatus Nitrosopumilus sp. | reverse complement strand
AAGAAAAATGTATGAAAAAAGGTACAAAAAATAGGATTATAATCAGCATTATGTGATTGAAATAAATGGAAATTTCTATAGAACCATGGAAAAAATTGATTATTCATGAGGTAATTGAGTACAAGTTTGAAGATTGGGTCAAACAAATAGCATTTAGTACTCGATCATCGGGAGGGGGAATTCCTACAATGCAATGGACAAATGGAATTGTCTTCTCCCCAGCAAATTTTCCAACAACTAATTCTACAGTAGAGGAACAATTGAAGGGGACATTACATTGGTCATCAGTATCGTTTGCAATTAAGGAGAAATTTGAGAAGCAAATAGTTAAAGAAAACGCTACAATAAATTTAGTAGATGTCAGTGTAAATGAAATTTTTAAAGAATTAGCTACTAGTTTAAAATCACAATCTAAATTTGTTAATTCAGATTCTAATTCAGTCCAATGAATATTGAAAAAGCAATAGAAGAATGTGAAATTTCTTTAAAGCAAATTAAACAATATGATCCTGATCCATTTTATGTAAATTATTTTTTTAATCAATATATAATATCAGTAGATAATATTATTGAAGGAATTTTCGAAGAAGCTGATAGAGATTTTGGATTATTTGTATCAGGAAAAATTTCTGAAAAAGCATTTTCTGAAAAAGCAAATTCGAAAAAGGATGAAAATGCTATAAAATTTTCAGAGTGGTATCAACAAAAATATAATGAAGAACACAAATATGCATATCCAAATTTTATTGATAAAGTTCGATATTTCCAAAAGAAATTCAAAAAATTACCAGAGATAAAGATTATGATGAGAACAACAGAGAGATACAGGGATGATATTAATCAACAAATTAAGATCAGTTTGAGTAATGGTAAATTAAGATCAAAAAAAGAATTGAGTATTGAAATTAAAAGACAATTACCAATATTTTTACAAGTAATTAATTACAAAAGATATGAAAAAAATGAGCCTAAAGTAGAAGAAAATCAAGTTACTGCTTCAGCATTTCTCGATATTGGAGATCATAAAGACTTTGAAATTGCACATACATCTGAAATTTACATTCCTGTAATGAAGCGATTAGTAGAGGAAACAAGGGGAAAAATTAGGGAATTAGTCAAATAGAGATTTTGAATTTAATCTTCCAATCCAAAAATTGAATGTTCAGATTTAATTTTGATGATTGGAAAATATGAATAACCATGATCAAAACTATCTGAAAATTCGGGATCTTGGCCTTGATTTCCTTGATATTTTACAAAATGTTTGGGGGGTTCAGAATCCAATTCTACGTAGTTGAAATTATAGTATACTTCATCCATTTCCAGAGAGGTAATGTATCCCATTACCCATGAATTTTTGTGGGGTAATGCATAAAGAATGGGATTATGTTCATCTGGAAATTCAGGGTCATATGTTAATCGAGCTAAACTTCCTAAATCTTTTACTTTGATTGGGTGAAATTGATCAGATAGTTTTTTTGATTTGGCAGGTAATGGGGATATTTTTGAATCCATATGGATTATTGGTGCATAGTGGGCATTGATTTTTGTGGAATCTACAATATCACAAATTTCTTTTCCAGAGGTTACCTGATAGGAAACATATCTTCCCAATTTGGGTAATGGAGTATAAAAAATCAATAAGGTATTTGCTAAAATAATACTGCTTGAGATAACTTTAGAGCCTTCAAATTCTTGAGAATAAACTCGTTTAGGATATTCTTGTAATGCACATGCAAATCTTGCAAGATCATCAAAACTGGATAATTCTATAAAGCATTCATTTTGTGTTATTGACATCAAATCAATGTGAATTAATCATATTTTTATTCTTTTTAATTTATGATTATTATTCAAAGAGTTTTTTCTATCAAAAAATTCCATAATAAAATGAAATAGGATTAATTTTCCAAAAACAACCATTGAGATCAATGACAGAACAGACCCACCTAAATGAAAATAGATATTCAGTAACTCCAGTAGCAATCAGAATTTCTAATCCAGCACAAGTACAAAAAAGAGAAATTTGTCTCTCAATTCAAGATTTTATTGGGATTTAGGCCACATGGATGACCATGTTTCAGCAAATTTTTTCATCATCTCGCCGTAGGCATTCATCTGTTCCAATCCAGATGAACTAAGGGTTTTTTGCCAATTTTCAGCGAATTGTTTGAATGTAGCTGTATTGGTATCACTGAGAGCTTTTTGCCAATTCTCACTAAATTCTTTGAAAGAATTCATTCCTGCATCATTGAGAGCTTTTTGCCAATTCTCTCCAAATAGTTTCATGGTTTCAGCACTTGATTCTACAGTTGCTTTATCCCAAACACTATTGAATTTTAATTGCATGTCTTTACTTGCATTTTGAATTTGCTCAAAAAGAGTTTTCCAATTTTCAAGTGATTTTGTATATTCGCCCCATAATGAATCCCATTCATTACTTTTTGATTCTTCGGACATTAACTAAAGATATTTTTCATTATTCTTAAAGGGATCTATGAAAAATTGCTCATTATTTTTGGCGATTCTTTAATCTACTATCCATACGGATTTTGCCTTCTTCAAACTTTCGTCTATCATCATCTGTTTTAAGAGCTAATTTAGGAACATCCATAGGTTTTCCATTTTTGTCTAGAGCCACAAATGTTACAAAAGCCGTTCCAGTAATAGTTCGGATTCCAGTTACTATATCTTCAGATTCAGCTTTTACTTCAATTTCCATAGATGAATTATGGACATAATTGATTCTAGCATTTAGGGTAAGAACATTCCCAACAAATACAGGTTTCAAAAAATTTACACTGTCCATACATACAGTTACTGCATTAGATTGAGAATGGCGTTGAGCAACAATTCCTGCAACCATGTCAATATGTTTTAAAATTTCACCACCAAATACATTTCCTGCGGGGTTTGCGTCTGAAGGAAACATTCTTACAATTACTTCAGCATGTGATTCGGCTGGACTTTTTTCTTGTATATTGGAATTTTCTGAGGACATATTATCTATTTTATTACTTACTCATATCCAATTTAATTTAATCAGTCAATTTGGATTATTTGAAATATTTTTCCAGTTTAATTTTATCAGTTTTAGGGATTTTGGCTAATTCGAATCCTTCAGGACGTTTAGAAAGAGACCTAGTTGCATCAATACCCATTTTTGCAGTTTGTAATTTTTGTTGATTGCTAGAAGGATCAAGACTGGAACCACGAACGTTTTTGATAATTACAAGATCTTTGTCAGCTTGAAATCTAGTAGCCATAGCATATTCTATGGATTCAGCACTATTAACATCAATATCTTCATCAACTACTGTTACTTGTTTCAAAGAACGATGAGATTCAAATGTTTTCTTAATGATTTTTTTTGGATCAGAATCAGTTTTCTTTTTAATTTGTACTACTGCATGTAACCAATTACACCCACCATTAGATAGTGAGACTTGTTTAGTCTGGGAGAAAGATTTTTTCAATTCTCCATTTAATTTCGACTCAATAGGCATTCCCATCAATAATCTATGTTCTGAATATCCAGAAAGGACATCATGAAAAATAGGATTATTTCTAAAATACATATTTTCAATCTCAAAAACGGGTTGAGATCTTTTATGATCATATGTCTGTAACATTTCAACCATCCATTCAGGATGAGTTTTGTCTTGAAGGATTTTTCCCTCCATTACAATTTCAGCACCGGATGGAACATTTAATCCCGAAAAAGGAAGCTTTGCTAAAGTTAATTTTCCACCCAAAAGAGAATTTGCAATATCAATTTCATCTTTACCCCATTCAGCTTGATATGCTCCAGCAATTGAAATAGCAGGATGGACTCCTACAGTAATAGCAATTTTAAGATCCTCCCCATGTTCTTTGGCATCAACAAAGCACCTATGTGTATGACGACCTTCCACCATCCTGATTGAAAGATGAGTTTCATCAATTGGCATCATTCTATGAAATGAGGAATTTTGTTTTCCTGTTTCAGGATTCTTTGCATATGCAATAGATGATGTGATAAATGGTCCAGATTCTTTTTCAAAATGAGTTACAATAGGCATGGAAAGTGCATTTTTTGACTTGTTTTCCATGAATTTTCCCGAGGAGACAATTTTTGGTTTTTTTGCTTTTTTGATTGCCAAAATCACTTTTTCATGAATATTAGATTCAGTACCACCAACAGCAATAGCAAATCGTTTTCTAGTTCCAACTAAATTAGCAATTAATCTAAAATCACTTTCTTTGATTTTTTCAAATAAAACAGCATGAGAACCATCAACTTTAGATGTAACTCCAGCAATTTCATATTTTGTTGAAACCCTAGTTTTTGTGGTTTTGAGTTCATTGATTTTTTTAATTTGGGAAATGTAACTTCGAAGATCACTCATTCTCAATCAGCTCCATAATTTCAGACATTAAGGTTTTTGCGGTATTAGATTCTAGAGGTTTTTGGATAAAAGTAGAAACCAAGGCAATACCTCTCATTCTTGTACTAACTCGTTCAGCAACAAGTTTGAGAAAAAGAGCTTCAGATCTAGATGGAATTACAGTGGTTGTGATAGGAGTAGGCCCAGTTGCCAATGACACCACCATTGAACCTAATTTGTTAGAACCCTCAGTTACTGATATAAAATAACCATTTTCAAATTTTTGAATTTGTAAAGAAAAACTACGACTCTCCAAATTTACCATTTTATGGAAAAATCCATTTGGAGCAGTCAACAAGCTATGAACAAATCTTATGCTTTTATTGCTATTGATTCATTAGTTTGGGATTCTATTACTTCAGGGTTCTTCTTGCAATTCTTTTCATGTTTATCTGGATAAACAAAGAGTTTTTCACAATGTTTGCAAGGGGTTTTCTCTTTAGTTTTTGTTGTTTTAGCTTTAGCAGTTTTGGCTTTAGATTTTACCTTTACTTCAACTTCTGATTCAATTTCAGTAGCTGCTGCAGCTTCCATAGAATCAGCCTCAACTCTAGCTCGTAATTTTGCTTTGTATTTCAAATTACGTGGTTTTGTTCTTAATCTATATCCACAACATGGACACCATAGTCCTTCCCATTTGATGAATATTTCACAAATTTGGCATCGACGTTGTCCAGAAGCATATCTTCCAGTGCCAACAGGCTTTTGAGCCTTATATCTAACACAAATTCCTTTACAAGTCATCTTGGTATTTATATCTAGATTTTATACCTATATAAGCATGGATCGATAAAATTCATAAAAATTCTTAGTAAAAATTATAATTATTACATATTATTAACCGATTAAAATTATAATTTTCAAGTAAAACCAAAAAATCTTCAATAAATATGTATAGCTGAATCCAAATCAATATTTCTTGAAAAAATAACAAGTATCAATATAGTTGTTTGATAAAAAACTCATCTTTTTTTAAAAAAAATGTAATTATTATAACATATTCATACTTTAATCAGATGTGTTATCATGATCAGAAAATAAACTATATGAAAAATTCAAAATTTTTAGGAATTTTTACAATATTTCTCAACCTGTAATAGATAGAGGTAAAATCGAATGTCTGTATCCTTCCCGTTTAGAAATATATTTTGCAGAAAGCATATCTCGTTTTCCTCTTTGGTTAAAATTTTTGACTTTTAGACTAGTTCTACTTTCATCAACAAATTCCAATTCAAATGATGAGCAAAATTTCAGATTCAGCATTTTAACAATTTGTGTTGCAATCTCCATATTTCCATCCCCTATTTTCAGAATTTTTCTTTTTGCTCTTAGTCCACCTAAGATTTCAATAATGTGGAAAACTAATTCATCAATAGAAGTATGGACTGAGCTTTCAATTTCTACACCATAATAAAAAATTGATAACCCCATTCTCTGCCCAGGATCTACACCCAAAATTAGATTCTCTTCCTCAAAATCAGGTTTGAGTTTTTGTATCATTATTCCTCTTATTACAGTAGGATGATTTTCAAGAATATCCTCATGAAGTAAAATTTTCTCACAATTCATTGGGGATTCTTTTCTAGTGGTAAGCACCAGATGCCCCGAATAGGTATGAATTTCCTCAGGAAGAATAGAATCAAACGATAAATTGAGATTTTTCAAGTATGTTGAAAATCTATAATATGGTTTACCATAAGTAGTAGCAAGTCCAATACCAGAATTCTGTAAGGGATCTATAATTGTGAGAACATAATATGGGATTTAGGTTTACGCCTTCAAAACAGTTGACACTACATGTTTGACCGCTTCATCAAAATTAGCATCAATGGTAGACTGAATTTCAGATAATTTTACATCTCCTTCTTGAGTAATTTTTGCAGATTCAGCAGTTGCTTTTTCTTTTGATGTATTAATGATTACTTCAGCTTCTTTAGTAGCCATTTCTCTGGTTTTTTCTAATAAACTATCAATTTCAGATTGTGCCTTCATAGATAGTTGTTTTTTCATATCCCCGACTTTACTATTTAAATTATCTAGATCGTCTTCTAAGGAATTCAAAGATTTGATAATTCCAGTCACTTTGGATTCAGCCATACTGCTCATTATACTCCAAATCTAATGATTCCATTACTTAAATCATTCATTTCATAGGCGTGATCTATGCTCAAAAGCCCTGATTTAGGCATAAAAGATTGATTTTTTGCAATATGCTTAAGTTTACAATTATTTCAGAAAGCAAGTAATGAAATCAGAGTCAATTAGAATTTTGATAGATGAAATTGATTACAAACTTGGGCGTGTTGATTACTTTGAGACCCATCTGAAGGAATGGGAAAACAAGGAAGAAAAAGATTATGAAAAATCACAAAGACGACTTGCCAAATTGATAGACGAGACAAAGAATCTTTTGCAGATTATGAAATTAGAGAAACTCGATGAATTCAAAGAATATCAAGAGATATATGAAAACCTAGAGATTTCATCCAGTAGTTAAAAGCAAAATTGCTCTTGCTAAATCGCCTTCTGCATCTTCTAATGCACTTTTTGCCTTTTCCTCATCAACTCCAGCTTGTTGACTAACTAATTGAATATCCTCATCTGAGAAAATTGGAACTTCTAATTCCTTTTCCTCATAGCTGTCTGCAGTAACTGTAAAAATAGAATTGTCTTTTGCTTTCATTTCTGTAACAGAAGGTTTTGAAATGATGATTTCTTTTTTATCAGTTTTAATTATTACCTCTTGAACGTTGGAAAATTCATTCATATCTAGACCCATCTTATCCATCATTCTTCGCATTTCACGGTTACCTCCTCTCATCATGATTTAATCTCCTCATTACGACTTTTTAAACTATCTCTGATCTTGATAGCCACTCCGCGTTCAAAATCAGAAATCATTTCAGAGGATAAAATAGCACGTCCAACAGCGATTACTTTATTTTTGAATAATACAGGAGTGTCTGCAGAAATACGCACATTTTTTCCGCATGAAACTACATGTTTACAAAATACTGATCTTCCTTGCTCTACAAATGGAGCAGCATCAGCATTTACCTCAACACAATTTTCTTTAAATTTTTTATTTTTCAATAATGTTTGAGCAAAATGAGTACTTATTGCAAGACTCCCATCAATTCTCAAAGTACATAGAAGTTTTCCTTTATGAGAAACAGTTCTTATTCTTCCAGTTTTTCGTGAAAAGATGATTTCAATATCTTTAGGCAATAACTTTGAGGTACCATTTCCAAAAAGAGCATCAAGTGAGTGCTGAAGTTTTAGAATATGATCCATCATACATAGCAGAATCTTTTCTAAATATTAGTTCAATGCTAGTCTATATCATAAAGATTAATCTATATAGAATTAGATTTTCCGTGTAGATATGGAAGATGGGGAAGAGACTAGAAAAATTCAATTTACTGGAAAGTCATCCTACATAGTTTCATTACCAAAGCAATGGATTATGGAATTGGGTCTAAAACAAGGAGATCAAATTAGAATGGTCCGAAAAGGTTCATCAACATTAGAATTGTATCCACCAAAATTTGAATCTAGAACTCAGAAAAAAGAAGATGCAGTTATTGAAATTGAGGGAGAAGAAGAAGCGTCTTCAATTGTTAGGAAGTTAATTTCATTGTATTTTTTAGGATTCAAAACAATTAAGGTAAAACCAAAAAATGGTAGGTTAAGTGCCCATCAAAGGAATACAGTAAAAGAAGCTGTAAAACGAATGTTAATGGGCTCTGAGATCATTGCAGATTCTACAGGGGGGATTACTGTACAGGTTCTTGTTAATTTATTAGAATTATCAGTAGATGGTGCTTTCAAACGAATGATTCATTTGGCAAAATCAATGTCAAGTGATGCAATTTTAGCAGCAAAAGAAAATAATTTGGAATTGGCCCAGGAGGTCATCAATACAGATGACGAAGTAGACAGATTTGGATTTTATATTATTCGACAATTAAAGATTGCAATTCAAAATGAACGTATGTTAAAAGAAATGGGTTTCAGAAATGCTAGAAATTGTTTAGGATATAGACTTGTTGTAAAGAATATAGAAAGGACAGGAGATCATGCAGCGTTTATTGCCAAAGATCTTATTGAATTTAAAAAACCGGTTAAAAAAGAAATTTTACAGAAATTACAAGATATGAATGAATTTTGTTTGTCTGTTTTAGATGATTCATGCCTATCTTTATTCAAGGAGGATTACTATCAGGCTGAAAAAACCATTACAAAAATTGAAGAGATTACAAAATTTGAGAAAAAAGTAAGAGATGCTTCAAAATCATTAAAAGATGACGAAGAGCTTTACAGAGTTAGAAGAATGACTGAAAATATTCGAAGAGTTGCCGAATATGCAAGTGATATTGCTGAAATAGTTTTGAATATGAACATAGAAAAAACACTGAAAAAATCTGATTAAATCTCAAAAAATGTCCAATACAATTATCTTAGATTCGATTAAAAAATGAAGTAGAATGAATTCTGCAATTTTAATAACATATGATCAGGAAGATGCCATAAATGAGGCCAAAGGATTGTGTGATGCTGCAGGATATGAAGTAGTTCACACAATCAGACAAAATTATCTTCAAAAACCAAAATATGGAATTAGCGGAGGAGTAGTAGAACAATTAGAAGAAATATCAGAAAAGCTAAGACCAGATGTAATCATATATGATGAAATTCTAAAACCCAACCAAAACTATAATCTTGCCACAGTGTTACATCGAGAAGTATTAGATAGAGAAGCATTAATTCTTGAGATTTTTGAAAGTAGGGCTTCAAGTGCAGAATCAAAATTGCAAGTAAAATTAGCACAACTAAGATATGAAATGGCAAGAGCCAAAGAGAAAGTTAGACTAGCAAGCATGGGCGAACAACCGGGGTTTATGGGAATAGGGAAATTCGAAGTTGATGTGTATTATAACGACATCAAACATAGAATGCAATCTATAAGGTCCAAGCTTGAAAAAGCTGGAAAACAAAGAGAGCTTCATAGACAAGGAAGAAAGAGAATGGGATTCAAAACAATTTCACTTGCAGGATATACTTCTGCAGGAAAGACAACGTTGTTTAACAAAACAACAGGTGAAACAAGAACTCAAAGTAAAGAATTGTTTACAACCCTTACTACAACAACACGCAGATTAATGATAGAACAAGAACCATTTTTGATTGCAGATACAGTTGGATTCATCAGTAAATTACCAGCCTACATGATTGATGCATTCAAATCAACTTTGGAAGAATTGGCACATACAGATGTAATAATTTTGGTAATTGATATTAATGATTCAATTAATGAATTAAAAAAGAAATTTTCAAGCTGTATGAGAACATTAAGTGAATTAGGAGTTGAACAAGACAAAATAATTTTTGCTCTAAACAAGTCAGATTTATTAAAAGATGAAGAAATTAAACGAAAAATTGAATTCCTTAATTTGTCTGAAAATAAAAAATGGATTTCAGTTTCTGCAAAAACTGGAAAAAATGTATCTCAATTAAAAGAATTAATCAAGGGAATTACAGCAAGTCATAATTTTCATAAACCAAAAACCAATGCGTGGGAAGGAGTAGAGAAAGCATTTGGTAATTGAAATATTAAGAATTGGACAACGTCTAGTAAGAGATGATAGGGTAACAACACATGTAGCACTTGTTTCTAGAGGATTTGGGGCAGAGAGGATTTACATGACGGAGATTAATCCAGAAATCAAAGATACAATAGAAAAGATCAATAACACTTGGGGGGGTAATTTTGAAGTTGAGTTTATTGAAAAATGGAAAGGGACTGTAAAAAAGAAAAAAGATGAAGGATTCAAAATCGTTCATCTTTCAATGTATGGTGAAAGTATCAATGATGTTCAAGAAAAAATTCATGATGAAAAAAATCTGTTAATTGTGGTAGGAGCTGAAAAAGTTCCTAGAGAGATTTATGAATTAGCAGATTACAATGTTGGAATAGGCAGCCAACCCCATTCAGAAATTAGTGCTTTGGCAATTCTATTAGATCGTATACAGAATGGGAAACAATTTGAAAAAGAGTTTCCAAATGCAAAAAGAAAGATCATTCCCACGAAAAATGGTAAAAATGTGCAGATAAAAGAAACAAGGGATTAATAGTAGAAAATTAGAAGTCATTAGAGTTGGTAGACAAATACGAAGATCCTTTTGTTAGAATTGCTTCAATGATTGGGGGAGACGAATACCTCAAAGTAGCAAGATCACTTCTAAAAGCTGAAGATGCAACGGATGAAGAAATTGCTAGCTCTACTGGTCTTAGAATAAACATGGTAAGAAAGGTATTGTATGATCTCTTTGGAAAATCACTCATTACAGGGATTAGNNAGATGGAGAACTAGAAGAGAAGAGGTTGAACACTTTATTGAAAATCAAAAGAAAAAAATCGATGAAAGGTTACAACAAAGATTAGATTATGAAAATGCTTCAGATTTCTATCATTGTGGAAATGAAGATTGCCCTAGAGTAACATTTGAAAATGCTCTTGATGGAATGTTCAAGTGTCCATCATGCCAAAATGTTTTGAATCTAAAAAAGAATGATAAATCTAAAAAAGCATATCAAAAGAAAATTGATGAGATCAAAAAAGATATGCAGCAAACTTTTTGATTAGTTTTTGAAATTATCTTAAATAGGAAATTGGAAAACAGGTTACTAAAATAAATAAGAGGAAATTTCTGGAAAAATCCTTGAGTCAAATATCTACAGTGAATCCATCTACTGGAGAAGAAATTAAAACATTTTCAACGATGGATAAAAATCAAGTATTTGATTTAGTAGGCAAGGCAAAAAGAGCATATCCAGAATGGAAAAAAGATTATGAAAAACGTAGAAGTTACATTTACAATTTAGTTGATTATCTAAAGAAGAACAAGACAGAGCTAGCAACAGTAGCTACATCTGAAATGGGTAAACCACTCAAAGAGTCAATTGGAGAGATTGAAAAATGTGCATGGGCTTTAGAATTTTATGCAGATCATGGAGATAGTTTTCTTTCGGATGAAGTATTAAATACAGATGCAAGAAAGAGTTTTCTGACTTTTGAACCACTTGGAGTTATAGGTTCAATCATGCCATGGAATTTTCCTTATTGGCAAGCATTAAGATTTGCAGCTCCTTGTTTGATGGCAGGAAATGTAATTGTTATGAAACCATCTAGAGTAACAATGCAATCAGGAATTGAAATTGAAAAAGCATTTACAGAATCTGGAATACCTGATGGAATATTTCAAACCGTAGTAGGAAGTGTAGAATCTGCAAATCACCTAATAGATTCTGATGTTAATGCCGTAACTTTTACTGGTAGCACTAATGCTGGTGCAAAAGTAGGTGAGAGAGCTGCAAAGAATTTAAAAAAATGTGTCTTAGAATTAGGTGGAAGTGATCCTTTCATAGTATTAGATGATGCAATAATTGAAAAAGCAGCAGAAGGTGCTGTAAAAGGTAGATTCATTAATTGTGGTCAAAGTTGCGTTGCATCAAAAAGATTTTTTGTGGGAAAAAATATCGCAGATGAGTTTATTGAATTATTTATTAAAAAAGCATCACAACTCAAAGTTGGAGATCCGATGTCGATTGAAACTGATATTGGGCCACTATCAAGCAAAGACGGATTGAAAACAATATCTGGAATAGTAGAGGATGCAAAAGAAAAAGGTGCCGAAATTCTTTTGGGAGGATCTGAAATGGATGGAAAAGGATTCTTTTACAAACCAACAATTCTTAGAAATGTTAAATCAAACATGAGAATAGCACAAGAAGAAACTTTTGGACCAGTAGCTCCAATTACAATTGTTGAAAATGAAAGTGAGGCAGTAAAATTTGCTAATGATAGCGAATTTGGTCTTGGTGCAAGTATTTGGACAAAAGATCTTACTAAAGCAGATAAAATGTCAAGACGAATAGAGTCAGGAATTGTAAGTGTCAATAATGTTGTAATTTCAGACCCAAGAATTCCATTTGGAGGAATTAAGCATAGTGGATTTGGAAGAGAACTTTCAAGATATGGAATGCTTGAATTTGTTAACCTAAAGTCAGTTAGATTTTATGATAATTTAACGCATCATCATTATGTAGAATGAGTAATTTTATTTAGAATAGATTATTCTTCGGAATTTTCATCAAATTCATCATCGTCTAAGTCATCCTCACATTCTTCTAATTCAATATATGTTGGATTTCCATTATCTTCAAAGAAAATCTCTATACAAGTGTTGGTGGATAAAGTAGAGATTAGAGTTTCTGTTAATTCTTTAGGGAAATTTCCCAATCTATTAGGATCTGATGAATATCGATATGTTGTTATTTCATCATCATGGTAAAAGTCAACCTCAATATCACCATTAGTAAATTTTCTCACAGTGATTACTTGACCAAATATACTATAAACCAATTCTAACTACCTTGCTGAGATACATCTTTTGCAAGCTTTTTAGCTAGTTGTTCATAATGTTCTCTAGTTTTCCCAAGTTCAGTTAGTTTAGATTTTTCAATTTCAGAAAGTTCTTTGTCTACTTTTTCTGAAACATATTGTAATCTAGCTTCGGCCATCATGAATAATTTATTATTCTCTTTCCACAAATGTTCAGTGATGTGTTCAACATATTGTTGCATATCACTAACTAATTTTGTTGAATCACCTGATGAAAGATATTCCTTTGCAGATGCTTCCATTTCAATTCCAATTTCTCTTGAGCGTTGATGATCAATTAGCATCATTGCAATAGGACCCATATTGGTAGGTAATCCTGCTTGTTCTAATGCAGGAAATAGTGATTTTTCTTCTTTACTATGATGACATACATCAGTAAAGTTCTTTGAGAAATCAATTACAGGTAACAGGATTGATTCAGGGATTTGTTTGTCATCATTTAGTAATTGTATAGTAGATTCCATTGCTTTGATGACTTTTTCAATTAATTCATGATCGCGTCTTAATGATGCAGTTGACATAGTTTTTTTTGAAACAAGTCCAATATCTATACTTTATTCATATTAAAAATAATTAAAATATAGAAATTAGTTAACGATAATTCGTTAACATGGGAGTTTAACGATTAGAAAGGCTTTTTGATTTTACAAATGCCCAAATCTTTTTAGTCATTTCACTTGGTGCAATTGGTTTTTTACCAAATACTTGTTCTACAGTTTCTGAACGTCCTGCAAAATTGATTGCATATCCACCAAATGCTGGTTTTTTAGCTTTTGATTTAGTTGC